>NZ_JBEXGM010000001.1:0-164816 GCF_040607335.1 Streptomyces sp. NPDC005303
GCGCCGATGGTACTGCAGGGGGGACCCTGTGGGAGAGTAGGACACCGCCGAACAATTTTTGGGAAAACCCCCGTGCCATTCGGCACGGGGGTTTTCTGCGTTTAGGGTCGATGCCATGCGCTATGACCTCGTCATCTTCGACAACGACGGCGTTCTTGTCGACAGTGAACCGATCTCCAATCGCCACCTCGCCGCCTATCTGACGGAGCTCGGGCATCCGACCTCCTATGAGGACTCCATCCGGGACTACATGGGCTCCGCCATGCACCGGATCCATGACCTCGTCCTGGAGCGGACCGGGCAGCGGTTGCCGGCGGACTTCGACGATGTCTTCCATGCGAGGGTGTTCGCCGCGTTCGAGCGGGAGTTGAACGCCGTGGACGGCGTCACCGGCGTACTGGAGAAGCTGACGGCGGACGGGGTGCCGTACTGTGTCGCGTCCTCCGGTAGCCATGAGCGGATCCGGGTGGGGCATCGGGCGGCCGGACTCGACCGGTGGTTCGAGGACGGGCGGATCTTCAGTTCGGAGGATGTGGGGCGCGGGAAGCCCGCGCCGGATCTGTTTCTGCACGCCGCTGAGCGGATGGGGGTCGAGCCCGGGCGCTGTGTGGTGGTCGAGGACAGTCCCCTGGGGGTACAGGCGGCCAACGCGGCGGGGATGGACGTGTACGGGTTCACCGCGATGACGCCCGCCGCCAAGCTCGCCGGAACCACGCAACTCTTCTCCGACATGGGCGAGTTGGTGGACCTGCTCGTCTGACATTTGTCATGCCGAGCTCCGGACGATCGTTTCTACTGGCGCCCCCCTGCCGGACGAGAAGCTGAGGGCATGACGACGAAGACGAACTCGAAGCGCGCGAACCTGGCTCCTCTGATCGTGGACGTGGCTGTGCCGATCGGGGCGTACTACCTGCTCAAGGACGGGCTCGGGATGAGCACGTTGATGGCGCTGGGCCTCAGCAGTGTCGTCCCGGCCGTGCGGACCGGCTGGAGTGTGGTGAAGGAGCGGACGGTCAACGGTCTGGCCGCCCTCATTCTCGTCGTCAACGTCGTGGGGCTGCTGCTCAGCTTCGTGGCCGGCGACCCGCGGCTGATGCTCGCCAAGGACAGCGGGGTCAGCAGTGTGATCGGGATCGGCATCCTCGTTTCCGTCGCGCTGGGGAGGCCGATGATGACCGCGGGCATGAAGCCCTGGCTGGTGAAGGGGATCGCGGAGCGGGAGGCCGCCTGGGCGCGGCTCCAGGGCAGGTCGGCGGACTTCCGGCGGGCCGAGCGCAGGTTCTCCGTGGTGTGGGGGGTCGTACTGCTGACGGAGTGTGTGCTGCGGGTCGTGGGGGCGTACACGCTGCCGGTGGACACGATGGTGTGGCTCGGGTCCGTGGTCATGGTCGTGTCGATGGCGGTGGCCTTCCTGGTCAGCGGGGCGATCGGGGCCGGACCCATGGCCCGGATGCTCGTCGCCGAGACGAAGGGCTGCGCCCCCGTGAGGCCGGAAGTCGCCCTCGCCCGATAAAGCTGAGGGAAACTCATCTTTGGCTGGATCTACCCACGAGTACGCCGGGGCCCTACGCTCGCCGCCATGACAGATGTGCTGCGGCGCGGTAGGGCCTCGCTGGCGTTCAGCTTCTTCGCGCAAGGCGTCGCCTTCGCTCTGCTGGTGACTAGGATCCCCGCGATCCAGGACCGGTACGGCGTCTCCGACGCGCTGCTGCCCGCCTTCCTGGCCGCCGTGCCGATCCTGGCCGGGGTCGGGAGCGTCTCGACCGAGCACCTGGTGAAGCGAATACGGCCCAGCCGGCTGCTGCGGTTCGCCCAGCCCGTCGTGCTCCTGGCGCTGCTCGGCGTGGGAGCCGGGGACTCGACGGTCGAGCTGGGGGTCTCGCTCGCCGCCTTCGGGCTCGCCGTCGGCATGCTCGACGCCTCCATGAACATGCTCGGGGTGAGCCTGCAGCGGTCGTACGGGCGCAGCATCATGCTGAGCTTCCACGCGGTGTTCAGTCTTGGCGGGATCGTGGGGGCCTCGCTCGCCTGGGTCGGGGCGCACTGGCATCTCGCGCTGTTCGTGTCCTATCTGCCCGTCGTGGTGGTGCTGGTGCCGCTGTGCCTGGTGGGGAGTCGGTGGTACGTCGACGGTGACGGGACCGCCGTGGAGGAGAAGGCGCAGGGTGGTGGGGACGGGCTCGTCTTCAAGCTGCTGCTGCCGCTGTGTCTGGTGATGACCTTCGCCTATATCGGGGACTCCACCGTCTCCAACTGGAGCGCCAAGTACCTTCAGGACGTGCTCGGGAGCAGTGAGCAGCTGGCGACCGTGCCGTACAACGTCTACATGGTGACGACCCTGCTGGGGCGGGCCGTGGGGGACTTCGGGGTGCGGCGGTTCGGGGCGGCGACGGTCGTACGGGCCGGGGCGCTGGTGGCGGCCGGGGGGTTCGCGGTGGTCGCCGTGGCGCCCGGGCCGTGGGTGGGGATGCTCGGGTTCACGCTGCTGGGGATGGGGTTGTGCGTGCTGGTGCCGCAGACCTTCGCGGCGGCGGGGCGGTTGTTCCCGGGGGCGTCGGACGCGGCGGTCGCGCGGCTCAATGTCTTCAACTACGTGGGGTTCCTGGTCGGTTCGCCGTTGGTGGGGGCCTTGGGGGACGCGTGGAGCTATCGCGGGGCCATGCTGGTGCCGATGGTGTTGGTGCTGGTGACGCTGGTGTACGCCAAGTCGTTCGCGGCTCAACCGGACCGATACGGTGGCGGGCATGAGCGGCCGCGCACAGCTGATGTGGGACGAGGCAGTAACGGGCTATGACTTCGGTCCGGACCATCCGATGGATCCGGTCCGGCTGGACCTGACCCGGCGACTGGTGGACGCCTTCGGGCTGGACCGGGACGTGGAGGTCGTGGCCGCGAAGGCGGCGGGCGAGTCGACGCTGCGGCTCGTGCACCGGCAGGACTACGTCGAGGCCGTGAAGGCGGCTTCCGTGGATCCCGGGGCGGCCGACCAGTCGTACGGGCTGGGGACGATGGACGATCCGGCCTTCGAGCGGATGCACGAGGTGTCGGCGCTGATCGCCGGGCAGTCGGTGGGGGCGGCGGAGGCGGTGTGGCGCGGGGAGGCGCTGCACGCGGTGAACTTCGCGGGCGGGCTGCACCATGCGATGCCGGGGGGAGCGTCCGGGTTCTGCATCTACAACGACGCCTCGCTCGCCATCGCGCGACTGCTGGAGCTGGGGGCCCGGCGGGTCGCCTATGTGGATGTCGACGTGCATCACGGGGACGGGGTGCAGGCGGCGTTCTGGGAGGATCCGCGGGTGCTGACGATCTCGCTGCACGAACATCCTCGGACGCTGTTTCCGCAGACCGGGTGGCCCGAGGAGACGGGGGCGGACTCGGCCGAGGGCAGCGCGGTGAATGTGGCGCTGCCGGCGGGGACGGGGGACGCGGGGTGGTTGCGGGCGTTCCACGCCGTGGTGCCGGAGCTCATCGCGGACTTCCGGCCGGATGTGCTGGTGACACAGCACGGGGCGGACACGCACTTCGAGGATCCGCTGGCTCATCTCGCGGTGTCGTTGGACGCTCAGCGGGCTGTGCAGGTGGCGTGTCATGAGCTGGCGCACGAGTACGCCGGGGGGAAATGGATCGCGCTCGGGGGTGGGGGGTACGCCGTGGTGGATGTCGTGCCCCGGTCCTGGACGCATCTGGTGGGGATCGCCGCGGGCCGGGCCATCGAGCCCGAGGCGATGATTCCCGAGGGCTGGCGGCAGGAAGTGTTCGCCCGGACGCGGCAGTTGGCGCCGGCGCGGATGACCGACGGGCGGTGGCCGGTGTCCTATGCGGAGTGGGATGCGGGGTACGACCCTGCGGACCGGCTGGATCAGGCTGTGCTGGCTACTCGGCGGGCGGTGTTTCCGTTGCGAGGGCTCCTTGCCTGAGGGGCGCCCACGGAAGTGCCTCGCTGTGTCGTAGGGCGGCTGCGGGTGCTTTGTGGCTGGTCGCGCCCGCGCGGCGGAGCCGCATATCGATACAGCCCCGCGCCCCTGACTACTCCGACCGTGCGGTGTATTTCTGTTCCCCCACCTTCCTCACTCCCCATCCGCCACGATCACCATCGTGTTGAGCACCGGCGCCCTCCGCGCCCATCTGCTGGCCGCCCGTCTCGCCGGACCCGTGGCCACCTCGCGGGAGGAGAGTCTGCGGAGTTATCGGTTGTTCGCGGCTCGGGACCCGAGGGTGCTGATCGGGATTGATCCTGAGGGGGCGTGGACCGAGCGGGATCTGATCGGTCTCATGGCTGACAAGTGCGGGGTTTCGGGCAATCCTCGGCATAGAACCGGCAACGATGTGATCGATCCTGAACGGACGCTCGTCGCGCTCGACGCCTTCGCGGAGCGGCTCGCGGCAGTCGCCCAGCGCAGTGGGACCGTGCTTCTCGGCACCGGCCATCCGCACCGACTGCTCGGGTTCTACGCCGCCCTCGCGGACGCCCTCTCGGCGGCGGGATGTACCGTCCTCACCTCTGCGCATGGTCGCCGTGTCGACATAACGACCCGGTTCGGTCTACGCACGTACAACCTTCAGTACGTACGAGGAGTCGCGCTCCTGCGAGAACCGGACGGGAAGAGCTCCGGTGGTGAGCCGGGCGCACACACGCACTCACCGCTGCCGGTTCGTACCGCGCTGGCGGCCGCGGCGGAGAGCGGCGGGCCGCTTCCGGAGCTCGTGATCGGGGATCACGGATGGGTCTGCGGAGCAGGTCAGCTGGGGTTCGAGGCGATTGGGCCCGCGGATACGGATGACCCCGCGCTCTTCGTGGGGGAGGCTGAGAGGGTCGTGTCCGTCGTCGTTCCACTTGATGACGCTGTGCGGTCTGATTACTACCGGCCGCTGACCCGCTACGTACTCAATCGAGCGTGTCTGTCACAGTAGGCCGCCGATGGGTGCACCTCTTCCCCACTTGCATCACCCGCCCCTACATTGGGGAGTGAGCACGCAGCGACGAAGAGTCACCGGAAGGGGAAGCCGGTGGCCGTCGAGTGCGGAAGGTTCAGGTGTGTCATGGCTGCTGAACAGAGGCCTCTGAGTGAGGTTCAGTTCCTTACCGTGGCGGAAGTCGCCTCGGTGATGCGAGTGTCGAAGATGACCGTGTACCGGCTGGTGCACAGCGGTCATCTGCCCGCGATCAGGGTGGGACGGTCCTTCCGTGTCCCCGAGAACGCGGTTCACGAGTACCTCCGCGAGAGTTATGTGGGGGTGGAGACGGCCTGACGGTGACCGGACTCGGGGAGGTTCCAAGGGGGCCTCAGGGCACTCGTGGACCCCTGCCGGATCTCCCCGGTTCACCTCGATTACGACCTCAGCGCTCGGGCGGGTAGGCTGACCCCTCGTAGGTCGTATGGGCCCATGGCGCCCAGCACCGAGTGATGAGAAGTGAGCGAGGGTAGTCGTGGGCTCTGTTATCAAGAAGCGGCGCAAGCGGATGGCCAAGAAGAAGCACCGCAAGCTGCTCAAGCGCACGCGCGTTCAGCGTCGCAACAAGAAGTAGGCGACACCGCGTAAGCGTGTTTGTGGCCCTCCACCTGATATCGGTGGAGGGCCACACGCGTGTCAGGACGTGGCAGTGGGCTGGATGTCGTCACCTCGTGCAGTGGGCGGTCATCACAGCGCAACATCGAACCGCTAAGTTGGCGGAACACGGGGAACGCGGCACAGGACTGGGGCTGTACAAGGGCTGTACCAGGACTGGCACCAGGACTGGACTACGGCTGGAAGGAAGGCGCTGATCTTGGGAAAGGTCGTGCTCGTCACCGGAGTGGCCCGACAGCTGGGGGGCCGTTTCGTACGACGCATACAGCGTGACCCGCAGGTGGACCGGGTGATCGCCGTGGACGCGGTGTCGCCGGAGCATCATCTGGGCGGTGCCGAATTCATCCAGGCCGACATCAGGCAGCCCGGGATCGCGCGGGTACTGGCCGAGACGGCTGCCGACACCGTCGTACACCTGGATGTGACGGCCATGGCGCTCGGCAGCGGGAGCCGGACCACGGTCAAGGAGACCAACGTCATCGGCACCATGCAGTTGCTCGGTGCCTGCCAGAAGTCGCCGAACGTGCGGCGGCTCGTGGTGAAGTCCAGTACGAACGTCTACGGGTCCGCGCCCCGTGACCCCGCCGTCTTCACGGAGACCACCCCGCCCAAGTCCCTGCCCTCCGGCGGCTTCGCCAAGGACACGGTCGAGGTCGAGGGGTATGTGCGGGGCTTCGCGCGGCGGCGGCCGGACGTGGCCGTGTGCGTGCTCAGGTTCGCGAACATACTGGGACCGACGGCGGACACCCCGCTCGCCTCGTACTTCGCGCTGCCGGTGCTGCCGACGGTGTTCGGGTACGACCCCCGGCTGCAGTTCGTGCACGAGGACGACGTGGTCGAGGTGCTCAGGATCGCCTCGCACGAACCGGAGCGGGGCACGCTCAACAGCGGCACCTTCAACATCGCGGGCGACGGCGTCCTGTTGCTGTCACAGTGTTCCCGGCGGCTCGGCCGGCCCACCGTGCCCCTGCTGCTGCCGGCCGTCACCTGGGCCGGGTCGCTGGTGCGTACGCTGGGGATGACGGACTTCTCGCCCGAGCAGATCCGGCTGCTGACCCACGGCCGGGTTGTGTCGACGGTCCAGATGCGCGAGACGCTCGGATTCCGGCCGAAGTACACGACGGCCGAGACCTTCGCGGACTTCGCGCGCAGCCAGGGCCGCGGGCTGCTGCCGCCGGAGGCCCTCGCGGGGGCCGTCGACCGGATCGCCGCGCTGCCGTCCCTGGCGGGCAGCGGCAACCCCCCGACGCAGAGCGCCAACTGAGGAGCGCATCAACGATGGCGGACGCCAAGGTCATTCCGTTCGACGACGACCGGTCCCGCGCAGGCGCCGTACAGCGGCCGGCGCGGCGCCGCGGCGCGGGGAGCCGGCGCAAGGGCACCGAGCCCGGGCTGGTCCGTGAGGTCCACCCCCTGCCCAGCGGGGTCTCCGCGCAGGATGATGTTCCTGTGACGCGTGAGGAAGAGCCGCCGCAGCAGGCGACCGACGAGGGCGGCGAGGGCGGCCTGGAGCGGCGGATCGCCGGGGGCCTGAGTTTCCTGCGCCGCCGTCTCACCGGGGACTACGAGGTCGACGACTTCGGCTACGACGAGGAACTCACCGACCAGGTCCTGATGTCCCTGCTGCGGCCGGTGTACGAGAAGTACTTCCGGGTCGAGGTGAAGGGCGTCGAGAACATCCCCGCGGAGGGAGGCGCGCTGATCGTCGCCAACCACTCCGGGACGCTGCCGCTGGACGGCCTGATGATGCAGGTCGCCGTCCACGACCACCACCCCGCGAACCGGCATCTACGGCTGCTGGCGGCGGACCTGGTGTTCATGCTGCCGGTGGTCAACGAACTCGCCCGCAAGGCCGGTCACACCCTCGCCTGCGCCGAGGACGCCGAACGGCTGCTGGGGCGCGGGGAACTGGTCGGAGTGATGCCGGAGGGCTTCAAGGGCATCGGCAAGCCCTTCAGCGAGCGATACAAGCTCCAGCGCTTCGGCCGGGGCGGCTTCGTGTCCACGGCCCTGCGTCAGCGCACCCCGATCATCCCGTGCTCGATCGTGGGCGCGGAGGAGATCTACCCGATGATCGGCAACGCGAAGACCCTCGCGCGTCTGCTGGGCTTCCCGTACTTCCCGCTGACGCCGACCTTCCCGTGGCTCGGGCCGCTGGGCGCGGTCCCGCTCCCGACCAAGTGGACGATCCAGTTCGGCGAGCCGATCCCCACGGACGGCTATCCGCCGGAGGCCGCCGAGGACCCGATGCTGATGTTCAACCTGACCGACCAGGTCAGGGAACAGATCCAGCACACGCTGTACAAGTTGCTCGTGCAGCGGCGGTCGGTGTTCTTCTGAGGTGAGGTTCGGTACGACGGTGGGGGCGCCCTTCGCAGGAAGGGCGCCCCCACCGTCGTACCGGAAGAGCTAGCCGTCCTCGCTGTTGATGCCCAGGCCGGGCAGGAGGCCCGGGAGGAGGGGCGGGAGGGTGACGTCCGGGTCGGCCGAGGGGGCCGGGGACGTCGGGGTGGCGGTGCCGGTGTCCTTCGGCGGGTCGAGGAGGCCCCCGGTGCTGCCGCCGATCAGGCCGTCGTCCTCGCCACCCGAGGAGGCCGACTTGCTCGGACTGCTGCCGCCGTTGTTCTCGGCGGAGCCGCCGGTGCCAGGAGCCGTCGAGCGGCCGGAACCGGTCGAGGTGTCCGAGGACGCCGAGCCGGAGCCGCGCTGCCGTTGGCCTCCCTTGCCGCCGCTCTGGGCCGGGGACTGGGGGAGCCGGGACTGGAGCGGCGCGACCTCTTCGTCTATGGCGTCGAAGACGTCGGACACCTGCTCGCTGACATCGCCGAGCTGGACGGGCAGCCGCTCGCGCAGTGCGCCCCAGGCCTCGCGGTGCGAGCGCGAGAAGCTGGAGAGGGCCTGGATGGGACCCAGGGCGTTCGGGTCGCGCTCGTACGCCTCGTGCAGCAGCCGGTGCCCCTCGGAGGCGTCGTACTGCATGCCGGACAGTGCGCGGCGGATCTCGCCCACGGACTCGTGGTCGAGGTGACCGCCCCGGCCGCGCTCCATCAGGCGGCGGGCCTCGTTCAGCCGGGTGGAGGCCTGGTCGAGGTAGGCGACACCGCGCTCGTCGTCGCCGTCGGACATGTAGGTGAGCTTGAAGTCCTCGATGCCGCGCTTGAGGCCGTACAGCGAGTCCCCGGGCAGGGCGTCCGAGCTGGCCGCGGCCACTCCGCCGAAGGCCCCGGCGGCGACTCCGACGCTCAGGCCGCCCGCGGCCAGGCCCTTGGTGAGCCGGGAACGCGGTCGCAGTTTCCCGAGCGGGCTCGCCCGGTGGGTGCTCCTGGCCCGATGGGAGCGCTGCTCGGGAACCGCGGGTTCCGCCCCGTCGCCCTCCAACAGCATGGCCTCCATCGCGGCCACCAGCTGGGCTCGCTGGACGACCTTGACCTCCGGGTCCAGCTCAGGCCTGGGCAGTTCGCCGAGACACTCCGCGAGGGCCAAAAGGCGGTCCGGATCGGGATGGTCCGCGGCGGCCGGCGCTGGTCCTTCGGACTGCTCGGCCGCCGGGTCCCGGTCGGACTGCTCCTCCAGGGCCTGGGCGAAGGCGTTCGCCCGCCGGTGCGCCGATACGTTCGCGATCACTGGCGGCACCTCCTCTCGTCATGACGGTCGACTCCCCAGGGGGTCCTGAGGGTTGCACACCCTGAGCACAAGCACACGATCGAGTGATCGCGGTCGGCCAGGGAGTGACCACAGGGAGCCTGCATCCCGCACAACGAGTGGCGCGGCACTTGGGTTACGGACTGCGGATGATCGGATCGGGAAGGCAACGGACTTTCACCGAGAGCGAGTTGACGGTTACCGGGCGTGCGATCTCAACGGGCGTCGTCCGGGAGGAGCCGGGCCAGGGTGCGGACGGCCCGGTACTGGAGGGTTTTGATGGCCCCCTCGTTCTTGCCCATCACCCGGGCTGTCTCGGCGACCGACAGGCCCTGGAGGAACCGGAGGGTCACGCACTCCTGCTGCTGGGGGTTGAGCCGGCGGACGGCGTCCAGCAGCGCGGCGTTGGAGAGGGACTCCAGGACGGAGTCCTCGGGCGAGCGCTCGACCTCGTTGGCGTCGAGCATCTCGCCGGTGGTGACCTCCAGCCGGAACCGGCTCGACTTGAAGTGGTCGGCGACGAGGTTGCGGGCGATGGTGACGAGCCAGGCGCCGAAGTCACGGCCCTGCCAGGTGAAGGTGCCGATCCTTCTGAGCGCGCGCAGGAACGTCTCGCTCGTCAGGTCCTCGGCGGTGGCCTTACCTCCTACCCGGTAATAGATGTACCGGTACACGGTGTCGCTGTACTGGTCGTACAGGCGGCCGAAGGCGTCGGCCTCGCCGGCCTGGGCACGTTCGACCAGGTCCATCATGCGGGCGCTGTCGCTGTCCGCGGCGGGACGGCGGGCGGGGGCGGCGCCGGTAGAACGCCCTCGTCTGCCGACGGCCGCGGAGCCGTCGGCCAGTGCGTAGCACGGGCCGATCGGTGCCGCGGCTACGGCGAGGGCGGGGACGGCGTACGCGGTGGGGACGAAGCCGCGCAACAGGTCTTGGACCGTTGCGCGCAGCGTAGCCAGGCCCGAGGCGTCAACCCCGACGTGTGGGTACACGGGACTCCCAGAGGCAGAGCTTCCATCACGTGCAGTGCGGGACCGTTCACCCGTCGTAGCGACGGAGGGGTACCGGATTGCGTCTGAGGAGAATAACGCTTAGTGCAGGCACTGCTACACCCAGTTGCTCTATTCATCGATTACGTCGCTTCTGTAACCGATTGGGAGCCGTTCAAGTGCCACAGAGTGACCGGTTGTTGATCGAAGACGGTCGTGTTCTGCCAGGGAACGGGGCGAGTTGTGGCCGTGTGCAGCCAATGTGCCTGCACACAGGGTTACGGGGGCAAAACTCGTGGATTGGCGTGTTGCCCGGCTACCGGCGGCGCTTGTGCAGGGCGATCGCCGCCGCCGTGCCGCCCGCCACCGCTCCGACGCCCGCCGCCGCCGGGATGCCGACCTTGGCCGCCTTGCGGCCCGTGCGGTAGTCGCGCAGGCGCCAGTCCAGTCGACGGGCGTGCTTACGGAGCTTGGTGTCCGGGTTGATCGCGTAGGGGTGACCCACCAGCGAGAGCATCGGGATGTCGTTGTGGCTGTCGCTGTACGCCGCGCAGCGCGACAGGTCGAGACCCTCCGCCGCGGCCAGGGCCCGGACCGCCTCCGCCTTCGCGGGGCCGTGCAGGGGCTCGCCGACCAGCTTTCCCGTATAGACGCCGTCCACCGACTCCGCCACCGTGCCGAGGGCGCCGGTCAGGCCGAGGCGACGGGCGATCACCTGGGCGATCTCCACCGGGGCCGCGGTGACCAGCCACACCTTCTGACCGGCGTCCAGGTGCGCCTGCGCCAACGCGCGCGTGCCCGGCCAGATGCGCTCGGCCATGTACTCGTCGTAGATCTCCTCGCCGATCGACTGGAGCTCGGCGACGCGGTGGCCCTTGACGATGGAGAGCGCCGAGTCGCGGGCCTCCTGCATGTGTTCGGGGTCCTCGGAGCCGGCCAGCCGGAACCAGGCCTGCTGCCAGGCGAAACGGGCGAGGTCGCGGGTCTCGAAGAACTTCCGCTTGTACAGGCCGCGGCCGAAGTGGAAGAGGGACGCGCCCTGCATCACGGTGTTGTCCAGGTCGAAGAAGGCGGCGGCCTTGTCGTCGCCCAGGACCGGGAACTGTGACTCCGGTTCCGCACCAGGGGTCTCCTCGACCTCCTGGGAGGACTTGCGCGCGGCCTCCGCCGAGGCCTCGCCTGCCAACACGCTGCGCGCCGTGGCGGAGCGCCTACGGGGAGTGAGCCATCCGAGAGCGGCCATGGCGTGAGCATAGCCAGTTTGTTCGGTGGTTCCGGAGTCGAGAGGTTTGAAGGGTGTGAACACTCCGAGACTGTGCCGTTAAGCAGGCGCGCGGATCGAGGACGCCGCGCGGGAGAATGGCCCGTATGAGTCCCATCTTCCGCCGAAAGCAGGCCAGGCCCCCCGAGGACCGGCTCGTCACCCTGATCCGCAAGCCCGGTTGCCATCTGTGTGATGACGCACAACTGGTGATCGAGAAGGTGTGTGGAGATCTCGGGGTTCCCTGGGAGTACAAGGACATCGACCAGGACCCTCAACTCCACGAGCAGTACTGGGAACAGATCCCCGTCGTGCTCGTCGACGGTGAGCAGCACACTTTCTGGCGGGTGGACGGCGAGCGCCTCCGCAAGGCCCTGACCGACTAGTCCAACTCGTCCGGCCGGTCGCTTAGGATCGATGGCGAAGTGGTCTTGGGGGCGGGATTGATGAGGGAAGTGTGCGGTTTTGCCTCCGAGAGAGACGCGCGTGACCCCGGTCACGTTGGCCGGGCAAATCGGACACCATCTTTGTGCACGCGTTCACAAAGACATAGCCTGCATTCGACGGGGCGGTCCGGGGACGTGTGACCGCCTACAGCCCCGCTCTACCCGCAGGAGCACCGTGGCAACTGGCCGAACTCACCGACCGGCGACCCGTAGCCGAGGGATTCCCGAGGCCACCGTCGCCAGGCTTCCGCTGTACCTACGAGCCCTGACGGCACTGTCCGAGCGCTCGGTACCCACGGTCTCCTCCGAGGAGCTCGCGGCCGCCGCGGGGGTCAATTCCGCGAAGCTGCGCAAGGACTTTTCTTACCTGGGTTCCTACGGAACGCGCGGTGTCGGCTACGACGTCGAGTATCTCGTCTACCAGATCTCCCGCGAACTCGGCCTGACCCAGGACTGGCCGGTAGTGATCGTCGGCATCGGCAACCTCGGCGCCGCTCTCGCCAACTACGGCGGGTTCGCGTCCCGTGGATTCCGGGTCGCCGCGCTGATCGACGCCGATCCGGCGATGGCCGGCAAGCCCGTCGCGGGAATCCCGGTGCAGCACTCGGACGAACTGGAAAAGATCATCGAGGACAACGGCGTGTCCATCGGTGTCATCGCGACCCCCGCCGGTGCCGCCCAGCCGGTCTGCGACCGGCTCGTGGCCGCCGGGGTCACCTCCATCCTGAACTTCGCGCCGACCGTGCTGTCGGTGCCGGACGGCGTCGACGTGCGCAAGGTCGACCTCTCCATCGAGCTGCAGATCCTCGCCTTCCACGAGCAGCGCAAGGCCGGTGAGGAGGCCGCCGCGTCCGATGGCGCCGGTCCGGTCGCCGCAGGCCGCGACGCCGCCTCCGCCGACAAAGGGCCCGACGGGGACGTACCCGCCGTGATGCCGGCATGAGTCTCCTCGTCGTCGGGCTGAGCCACCGCAGCGCGCCGGTCAGTGTGCTGGAGCGGGCGGCGCTGCATGCCGATGCGCAGGTGAAGCTGCTGCAGGACACGGTCGCCGCGGAGCCGGCCACGGAAGCCGCGGTGCTCGCGACCTGCAACCGGATCGAGCTGTACGCCGACGTGGACAAGTTCCACGCGGGCGTGGCCGAGCTGTCGACGCTGCTTGCTCAGCACAGCGGGGTGGGGCTTGATGAGCTCACTCCCTATCTGTACGTGCACTACGAGGACCGGGCCGTCCATCACCTCTTCTCCGTGGCCTGTGGGCTCGACTCCATGGTCGTGGGCGAGGGCCAGATCCTCGGGCAGATCAAGGACTCGCTTGCCCGGGCTCAGGAGCTGCACACCGCCGGGCGGCTGCTGAACGACCTGTTCCAGCAGGCGCTGCGGGTCGGGAAGCGGGCGCACTCCGAGACCGGGATCGACCGGGCGGGGCAGTCGCTGGTGACGTTCGGGCTGGAGCAGCTGGCTCTGGGCGCGGAGGTGTCCGACTGGGCGCGCGGGAAGAAGGCGCTGGTCATCGGGGCCGGGTCGATGTCCTCGCTGGCAGCGGCGACGCTGGCGCGGGTGGGCGTTTCCGAGATCGTGATCGCCAACCGGACCGCTGAGCGGGCCGAGCGGCTCGCGGAGATCCTCAATGACGCCGGGAACGTGGTTGCCCGTGCGGTACCGATGGATTCGGTGTCGGACGAGCTGACACGTGCCGATGTCGTGGTGTCTTGTACGGGGGCTACTGGGCTGGTGCTTACTGCTGAGGCTGTTGCTTCGGCTGCGCCCGGTGTGGGGGCTGAGCGGGGGTGGGTCGCGCGGCCCGGCGCTGACGGGGTGCCGCCCGCGCCCACCCGTGCCGCCCCAAGCGGCACGACTGCCCGCAGCTTGGCGGAGCCAGTTGCTGAAGAGAACTGTCCGCTCGACCTGGCCCCCGTTCAGGCCACCGCCGGTTTCTCCGTGCTCGGGGAAGCCGCCGTCGCCGGCATGGCTGCCTCCGAGCTCGAGCAGCACGCCGCCTGGGTGGACAACGCGCCCCGGCCGCAGGGGGCCGTCACCGTCGTCGATCCCGTCCAGGAAGCCGACGTCATCGCCGCGCTCGCCGCCACCGCCGCCGTGATCGGGCGGGTGCCCGAGCGGCGCAGGCCCGAGCCCGTCGCCGAGATCCCGCGGCCGACCCCCTCGCTCTTCCTGCTCGACCTCGCCATGCCCCGGGACATAGACGCCGCCGTGCACCGGCTGGGCGGGGTGCGGCTGGTCGACATCGAGTCGCTCGCCGAGGCGTCGGCGGACGCGCCCATGGCGGCCGACGTCGACGAGGTCCGCCGTATCGTCGCGGACGAGGTCGCCGCCTTCGGGGCGGCGCTGCGGGCCGCGCACATCACGCCCACCGTCGTCGCGCTGCGCACCATGGCCGCCGATGTCGTCGCGAACGAGATCGCGCGGCTCGACGGGCGGCTGCCGGGCCTTGACGACAAGCAGCGCGGGGAGATCACGCAGACCGTGCGGCGCGTCGTCGACAAGCTGCTGCACGCGCCGACCGTACGGGTCAAGCAGCTCGCGGCCGAGCCCGGCGGAGCCGGGTACGCGGACGCGCTGCGGACCCTGTTCGACCTCGACCCCGAGACGGTGGCCGCCGTCTCCCGCGCCGAGGACAGCACCACCGATGAGAAAGACCGAGGCTCGTCATGAGTACCAAGGCGCTACGGCTCGGGACCAGGCGGAGCAGACTCGCCATGGCCCAGTCCGGGCGGGTGGCGGATGCCGTGAGCCAGGTGACCGGGCGGCCCGTCGAGCTCGTCGAGATCACCACGTACGGCGATGTGTCCAGGGAGGCGCTCGCGCAGATCGGCGGCACGGGTGTGTTCGTGACCGCGCTGCGTGAGGCCCTGCTCAAGGGCGAGGTCGACTTCGCGGTGCACTCGCTGAAGGACCTGCCGACCGGGCAGCCGGACGAGTTGGCGCTGGCCGCGCTCCCCGAGCGCGAGGACCCGCGCGATGTCCTGGTCGCCCGGGACGCCCTCAAGTTCACCGACCTGCCCCGCGGTGCCCGCATCGGTACCGGTTCGCCCCGGCGTACCGCGCAGCTGAACGCGTACGCCCGCGCGCACGGACTTGATATCGAGACGGTTGCGATCCGAGGGAACATAGACACCCGCGTGCGGTTCGTGCGCGATGGTGAACTGGATGCGGTCGTGCTGGCCGCGGCAGGGCTGCAGCGCATCGGCCGTATCGACGAAGTGACCGATTTCCTCTCGGTCGACACAGTTTTGCCCGCTCCCGGCCAGGGAGCACTCGCGATCGAGTGCACCGCGGACAACGCGGACCTGATCGCAGCGCTCGGCGAGCTCGACGACCCGTTCACGCGGGTCGCCGTGACCGCCGAGCGGTCACTGCTCGCCGCCCTGGAGGCCGGTTGCAGTGCCCCTGTGGGGGCGCTGGCCGACCTGCTGGCCGACGGGCAGATTGTCAAGGAAATGCGCCTGCGGGGCGTCGTCGGTACCACCGACGGCTCGCGCATGGTGCAGTTGTCCACCACCGGTCCCGTGCCCGAGTCGTACGACCAGGCAATGGCGCTCGGTCGCGAACTCGCGTCCGAGATGCTCGCCCAGGGCGCGGCCGGTCTGATGGGGGAGCGAGCACAGTGAGCCCCACCACCCTTCCCGCCGGTCCTGAACACGGGCACGTCACCTTCCTCGGTGCCGGACCCGGAGATCCGGGACTGCTGACTCTGCGCGCCGTCGAGGCGCTCACGAACGCGGACGTTCTCGTCGCCGGGCACGAGGTGCTCGACGTCGTGCGCGTCCACGCTCGGTCGGGCGTCGCCGTCGTGGACACGGACACCGAGTTGCCCTCGGCTCCGGGTCCGGGCACGGGCGCGCCCCAACTGACAGTCGTTGACGGCACGTCAACAACCCCTGCTGTCCCCGCTGTACGGGATGCCGCACATCTTGTCATGGAGGCCGCACGGGGCGGCAGGCGGGTCGTGCGTGCGGTGTCCGGGGACCCCGGACTCGACGCGTACGCCGCCGAGGAGATGCTGGCCTGCGCCCGCGCGGGCGTTCCCTTCGAGGTCGTGCCCGGTGTGGCCGCGGCCGTCGGCGTACCCGCGTACGCCGGTGTCCCGCTGCGGGACGCGCAGGGTGCGGACGTGCGGTTCGTGGACGCGCGCACGGCCTCCGACCGGTGCTGGACGGAGGTGGGGGTGTCGGACGGGACCGTGGTCGTGTCGACGACCCTGGACTCCGTGGGCGCCGCCGCCGGGGAGCTGGTCGCCGCCGGGCGCAAGCCCGACACCCCGATGACGGTGACGGTCGCCGGTACGACCACGCGCCAGCGGACCTGGACGGCCACCCTGGGCACCATCGCCCAGACGCTCAAGCAGGCCAAGGTGCTGCCCTCGCCGGAGGGCAGCCGGCCGGTGATAGCCGTGGTCGGTGAGCGCTCGGCTGCCGCGCAGCGCGACCAGCTGTCGTGGTTCGAGAACAAGCCGCTGTTCGGCTGGAAGGTTCTCGTGCCGCGCACCAAGGAGCAGGCGGCCTCGCTCTCCGACCAGCTGCGGTCCTACGGGGCCGTGCCGCACGAGGTACCGACGATCGCGGTCGAGCCGCCGCGCACGCCCCAGCAGATGGAGCGGGCGGTCAAGGGGCTCGTGACCGGGCGCTACGAGTGGATCGCCTTCACCTCGGTCAACGCCGTCAAGGCCGTCCGGGAGAAGTTCGAGGAGTACGGGCTCGATGCCCGCGCCTTCGCGGGGATCAAGGTCGCCGCGGTGGGGGAGCAGACGGCGAACGCACTGGTCGCCTTCGGTGTGAAGCCCGATCTGGTGCCGAGCGGGGAGCAGTCCGCCGCCGGTCTGCTGGAGGACTGGCCGCCGTACGACCCCGTCTTCGACCCGATCGACCGGGTGTTCCTGCCGCGGGCCGACATCGCCACGGAGACCCTGGTCGCCGGGCTCATCGAGCTCGGGTGGGAGGTCGACGACGTCACCGCCTACCGGACCGTGCGGGCCTCGCCGCCGCCCGCGGACACGCGGGAGGCGATCAAGGGCGGCGGGTTCGACGCCGTTCTCTTCACGTCGTCGTCGACGGTGCGGAACCTGGTCGGTATCGCCGGGAAGCCGCACAACGTGACCGTGATCGCGTGTATCGGTCCCGCCACGGCGAAGACGGCCGAGGAGCACGGGCTTCGGGTGGACGTGATGGCTCCCGAGCCGTCCGTGCACAAGCTGGCCGAGGCGCTGGCCGACTTCGGGCTGCGACGCCGCGCTGCCGCGGTGGAGGCAGGGGATCCCGTGACGCGGCCGAGTGAGCGGCGGCCGGGGGCCAGGCGTCGTCGTACCACCTGAGGTGAGGTGAGTCTCCAGGTTCTCCGGCAGGTGAGGAGGGCCTGGAGGGCGCCGCCCGGCCCCGCGGAGAGCTTCTTTCCCATGCCCTGGACCTTGTGGAATTCTCTGTTCCGATACTTTAAAGTACAAGGAAATCGCTTGCTAAGCCTGCGCATGCCCTGAGGTGAGGTGCGTCTTGGGCCGTCCCGAACGACCGGTGGACCCAGGCGCCGGGCCCCTCCAGCGCTTCGCGCACGAACTGCGGTCGCTTCGCAGGGACGCCGGGTCACCGTCGTACCGGACGATGGCCCAGCACACCGGCCTCTCCGTGACCGCCCTGTCGCGGGCCGCCTCCGGCGAGCGGCTGGCGTCGGCCGCGGTGGTACGGGCGTACGCGCGGGCCTGTGGAGCGGATCCGGACGAGTGGGAACGCCGTCGGGAGGCCGTCGCCGAGGAGGCGGCGCCGCAGGGGGCGGAGGAGGGGGACTCGCCCTATCAGGGGCTGGCGAGGTTCGAGCCGGGTGACCGAGACCTGTTCTTCGGCCGGGACCGGTTGGTCGAGGACGCGTTGCGGCTGGTCGTGGACCACCGGTTCGCGGCGCTGCACGGCACCTCGGGCAGCGGTAAGTCCTCACTTCTGCGGGCCGGGCTGCTGCCGCGTCTGGAAGACCTGATCAGGGAGCAGGCCTGCGACATGGAGCTCCGGCTGATCACGCCGGGCGCCCGGCCCGCCGCCACCCACGAATGGCTGCTCGATCCGGCGCCGGACGGGCCGGAACGGTTCGTGGTGGTGGACCAGTTCGAGGAGGTCTTCACGCTGTGCCGGGACCGGGCCGACCGCTGGCGGTTCGTGGACCGGCTCCTGGCCGCCGCTGAACCGGCGAGCCGGCTGCGTGTGGTCATCGCGGTAGGCGGCAGCTTCCTCCCGCGGTGCGCAGAGCACGACGGTCTGGCCCACGCGCTACGGCACCACGCCCTGGCCGTCCGGCCCATGACACGGGCGGAGTTGCAGGAGGCGGTGGTCAAGCCGGCCACGGCGGCCGGGCTGCGGGTGGAGCGGGAGCTCACCGCCCGGATCGTCGAGGAGGCCGCGGACCGGCCCGGCGCGCTGCCGCTCCTCTCGCAGGCCCTGCGGGAGACCTGGCGAAGACGGACCAGCGGTGTTCTGACGCTCGCCGCGTACGAGGCGGCGGGCGGGATCAACGGCGCTATCGCCGCGGCCGCCGAAGAGGTCTACGGCCGCTTCTCACCCGTCCAGGCCGACACCGTACGGCGGCTGCTGCCGGCGCTCGTCACCCCCGGCGAGGGCAGCGCCGACACCCGCTGCCCGGTCAGCCTCGCCGACCTGCGCGAGTGGCCCGACCCCGAGCTGCCGGTCGTCCTGGAACGACTCGCCGCCGCCCGGCTCGTGCTCCTGGACGAGGGGAACGTCGAACTCGCCCACGAGGCCCTGATCACGCACTGGCCGAGGCTCCAGGCGTGGGTCGAGACGAACCGGGAACGGCTGCGCGAGCGCCGGCGCCTCAGCGAGGCCGCGCGGCTGTGGAAGGAGCGCGACCACGACCACGGCAGCCTCTACCGGGGAACCCATCTCGCCGTGGCCGACCTGCTGTTCGACCGGGGCACCGGCGACCAGGACCTCACCGGGCGGGAACGGGCCTTCCTCAGCGCCTCCCGGGTCGCCGACTCCATGGAGTGCTGGAAGGCGAGGCGGATACGACGGCGGATGCGGGCACTGGCGGTGGCGTGCACCGTCGTCGTGGTGGGCGCGCTTCTCGCCGCGCAGATCGCCTGGCAGCGCAGCAACACGGCCGACCTGGAGAACATACGCGCCACGGCCCTGGAAGCCGCCGCTCTCGCCGCTCAGACCCGGTCGGTCGATCCCCGTACCGCCGCCCTGCTCAGCGTCGCCGCCTGGCGGCTCGCCCCCTCCCCGGTCAGCCGTGCGGCCCTGATCAGCGCACTCGCCGAACCCGAGGACGACATCCTCACCGGGCCGGTACTCGGTGACGACGACCGTGCCTTCCTCGTCGACTCGGGTCGCACCCTGCTGGTGGCGGGGACCGGCACCTGGTCCTCGTGGGACGTGGCCACGCACAGCCCCACCGGATCGGGTCCGCTGCCGGACGGCCGGGTGGCCGCGGCGGATCCGGCGGGCCGGACCCTGCTGACCGGCGGTGGGCACCTGTGGCACCTGACCGCGGGGACCGGTACCGGTCCTCCCGTGACGGGTGGCCGGGTGCTCGGCTTCGGGGCCGACGGGCACAGCTATGTCGTACGGGACTCCGGGCCGGACCCCGAGGTGCGGCTGCGCGCGGTCGACGACGGCAGGACGTTGTTCGAGGCGGCGGGCGACGGCTATCCCGTCCCCTCGCCCGATGACCGCCTGGTGGCCGTCTGCCGGCCGGACCGGCCGCTGGAGGTGTGGGGCACCGCCCGCCGTGTGGCCAGGCCGGGCGACTGGGAGACCCGCCGGGCGGCGGGCTGCTCCTCGGGGACCGTCGCCTTCGGCGCGGACGGCGCACGGCTCGCCGTGGTCACGGACACCGGCGTGCGCGTCTGGGACACGGCCACCGGGCGGCGACTCGCCGACCTCGCCGGGGCGGTGGTCACCGGGCACCTCGCCTTCACGCCGGACGGAGCGTTCCTGGCGGCGTCCGGCCCCGACGGCGTCACCGTCTGGCGGATCTCGGCACCCCGGCTGCCGGTGCTGAGCCGGACGGGGCCCGGCAGCTCCGTCACCGCCCTCGCCTGGGACCCCGCCGGCCGCGCCCTGCGCTTTCTGACGGGCAGCACCGTGCACTCCCTCGACCTCGCATCCACCCTGGACTCCCCATGGCGCGCGCGCCCCGTGGACGCCGTACGGCTGAGTCCGGACGGTCGGCTCCTCGCGACCGCGGAGCGGACCGCGGCCGGCTACCGGCTCCGTCTCCAGGAGACCCGTTCCACCCGCCTTGTCGCCGAACTGCCCTTCCCTCGACCGGCCGCCGACCCCGCCGGGGCCTCCCGCCCACTGCTCGCCTTCAGCCCGGACAGCGGCAGCATCGCCTACGGCATCACCGGGGTGCCAGGACCCGTGCCCACCGCTCGGTTCGCCGTCCGCGACGTATCACCGGCAGGCCGTGGGGGCACCTCGTTCGACGTGACGGGTCCGGCCGCGTCCACGGCCCGTGCGATCGTCCTCACCGCGCGGGGCCGGAAGCTGCTGGTCGGCTGGGGCACGTCCGCGGGCTCGCTCGTCGGGCAGATGTGGGACACCTCGCACGGGACCCCGTGGGCGCGGTCGGACGGTCCGGAGGTCGTGGGCAAGGAGGCCATGACCGCGGGGTTGGCCGGCCGGGTGGCCATAGCGCCTGTCGGGCCCGACCCGCACCCCTCGTTCATCGACGGAACGCAGGCGTACGAGCTCGCGATCAGTACCGGCGGCAGGCAGGTGGCGACGGGCGGGGCCTTCGGCACCGTCACCGTGTGGGACACCGGAGCGGACCGGGACCCGGGGGCGGTGATCCCCGCGCCCTCCGCCGTCGCCGGTTGCGCCGCCTGCACGCGGATCACCGCCCTGGCCTTCGGCCTCGACGGCACCACCCTCGCCGTCGCCTACGGCTCGGGAGCCCTGCGACTGTGGGATCTCAGGACGAACCGGCTTCTGGGCGACAGCCCGGACACCTCGGGTGACGTGATCGACTCGCTGGCCTTCGGCGCCGACGGCTACCTCTACGCCGCCGGCCTGCACGTCTCCGTCCAGGCCTACCCCGTGGACCCCGAGCAGGTCGCCGCCCGGCTCTGTGTCCGCGCGGGGCGCTCCCTGACCGTCGCCGAGTGGCGGCGCTACCTCCCCGGCGTGTCCTACCGGCTCGTCTGTGACGGGCCCAGCCCGGACGACGGGTCAGCGCGGGCCGTGACCGAGGCGGCCCCCGGCCTCGTCGAGCCCGCCCGCACGCCGCCACCGCCTTCGCCACCGGCTACGGCCGTGTTCCCGGGCGCCGCCGACGAGCGGAAGCCCTCGTCCGTACCCGATCCCCGGCGCCGGGCGCGCGCGGAGCACCGTGCGGGGGAGAACCGGGCGGCTTCGGGCGAGAACGGCAGGACGGGAAAGCGGGCCGGGAAAACTCCGCCGACGCTGCGGAACACACCCCGGCCTCCGCACGGAAACGCAGGCGACACCGAGCGGCGGCATACCGGTCGGTAGGGTCGTCGATTGCGTTGTTTACCCCTCTGACCTGCATTGATGAACAATTCCGAGGCTCTGAGAGTGGATGTCGAACGGTCCGCTCCACCGCTGCCGACTTCCCCCCGGTGCGGTAGCGGCGCGGTCGCCGTGCCGGCCCTCACACCCCCGAGGGCCGGCAAAAAGAAGCGCATGAACAATTCCCGGATTTTCTTCAGCCGAGCTTCCCCGGCAGGGGGAAGCCGACTTCCACTGGAGTATTCGATGCGATTCGCACTCCGCGCCACCACCCCCTCCCGCCGCATCGCGCGCAGCGCCGGTGCCGTCGCGGCCCTCGCTCTGGGCGCCTCCCTCATGGCGGCCCCGCAGTCCTACGCCGACAGCAGCCCCTCCGTCGCGCAGCTCCTCCAGGCCTGCGGCTCGGCCGACCTGTGCAAGTTCCACCCGCAGAGCTACACCGCGTACACCGGCCCGGAGCACGTGATCGGCACCCCCGCGTACAACTGCGGTCACGAGATCAACCCCAGCACCGTCAGCTGGTCGGACACGACCTCCGCCACGAACACGGTCGGCGTCGCGATCACGGCGTCCGCGAAGTTCTGGGAGGTCTACGAGGTCTCCGTCGAGGCCTCGTACTCCCACTCCTGGACGGCCTCGCACACCGACACCGACTCCAAGACGGTCAACATCCGCCCCGGATACAAGGGCTGGCTCGAGCGCGGCACCGCCAAGCAGAAGGCCACGGGCTGGTACGAGTTCCACTTCGGCAAGCGCTACTACGGCCACTACATCTGGTACATCAACAACTACCAGGCGGCGGGCTGGGACGGCGACCACCCCAACAACGGCTACGTCACCATGAAGGACAGGCCCATGACGTCCGCCGAGCGCTCCGCGCACCACTGCTGAACCGTCCCGTAGGACAGCGGGCGGCCCGGCGCAGGCAACGGACCGCGCCGGGTCGTCCGCCCCCACAAGAAGTGGTGTTCCGTGATGCCAGACAGTCGTCTTCGTCCGCGTGCCGCCGTAGCGGCCACCCTGTGCTCGCTGCTGTTCCTCACGGGCTGCGGCGGCGCGGCGAAGGGAAACAGTGCGACCGCCTACGCGGACGAGGTGGGGCCGACGGTGATCGGCACCGACGGTTCGCCCGAGAGCCGCGTGGTGGCGGCCCTGTACGGCGAACTGCTCGCCGACGCGGGAGTGAAGGTGCGTACGGCGAGCACCCGTTACTCCTCGCCCGCCGACACCACGCGGGCCGTGGCGGAGGGCCGGCTCGGCCTCGCGCCCGCCTACGAGACCGCGACGCTGCGCGCCCTGCCCGCGGCCCAGACCCTGCCCGGCAACATGGCCGCCACCCTCAGCATGGCCCTGCCCCCGGGCATCGACGCCCTGCCGCCCGCGCGGGCACAGAACGGTGTCGTCCTCGCGGTCACCCGGGCCACCGCCCGCAAGCACGGCCTGCGCACCCTCGCCGACCTCGCGAAGGCCGGCCGCCTCACCCTCGGCGGCCCCGCCTCCGGCGACCCGGACGCCCCGTCGGCCACCTGGCTGCGGAAGGCCTACGGCACCCACCTCACCGAGACCGGTACCTCGGCCACCGCCGACGTCCTGGTCCTGCACGGCACCGACCCCGTCATCACCCGGGACGGCCTGGTCGTGCTGACCGACCCGAAGAACGCCCTGCCGCCCGAGCATGTCTTCCCGCTCATCGGCGCCCCCTATGCGGACCTGGCCGCGAGCAAGGCTCTGGCCCGTCTCAACTCCCGGCTCACCACAGCGCGGTTGGCCGCACTGGCCGCCTCCGTCGACGGCGGGGCGTCCCCGTCCGGCACGGCTCGGACATGGCTACGGTCCAACGGCCTGCTCGGCTGAGCCCTCCTCACCCTCCTCGCAAGCGAAAGGCACCCCCGACATGGGCAACCTCCGCAGAAAGCTCACCATCGCCGCGCTCGCCGTGGCCTCCGCCACCGGTGTCCTCGCGGCGCCCGCGACGGCCAGCGCCGCCACCGCCAACGTGCAGATCCAGATCTGCAACGACAACGGCTCCGCCCTGAAGTTCTTCCTCGTCGGCTACAACGACCAGGGCGACTGGGTCAACTCCCGGTTCTGGGACGTCCCGGCCAACGGCTGCACCACGGCCTGGAACTACTGGTGGCAGACCAACAGCTCGGTCGAGCTCCACTACGTGCGTCCGCCGGCCGGCTGGACCTGGCACCAGGTGTACGTCCCGAAGTCCAAGAACGGCCGTACCTTCACCTACCACCAGGGGTAGGCACGACCACCGCCCGCCCCGGGAGGCCCGTTGCGACAGGACGTCGGCAAAGGTGCCCCCGGGGCGGGCGTAGCGTAGACGGCATGTCGAAGTACGGATCGTTCCCCGGTACGCGTCCTCGGCGGTTGCGTACCACCCCCGCCATGCGCCGCATGGTCGCCGAGACCCGGCTGCATCCGGCCGACTTCATCCTCCCGGCGTTCGTCCGTGAGGGGGTGAGCGAGCCGGTGCCGATCGCCGCGATGCCCGGAGTCGTGCAGCACACCCGGGACAGCCTGAAGAAGGCCGCTGCCGAGGCCGTCGCGGCCGGGATCTCCGGGATCATGCTCTTCGGGGTGCCGGAGGAGTCGAAGAAGGACGCTCTCGGGACGCCGGGCACCGACCCCGACGGGATTCTGCAGGTCGCCCTCCGGGACGTGCGGGCCGAGGTCGGTGACGAGCTGCTCGTGATGTCCGACCTGTGTCTCGACGAGACGACCGATCACGGGCACTGCGGGGTGCTGGACGCGCAGGGGCGCGTCGACAACGACGCCACCCTCGAGCGGTATGCCGAGATGGCCCAGGTGCAGGCGGATGCCGGTGCCCATGTGGTCGGGCCCAGCGGGATGATGGACGGGCAGATCGGGGTCGTGCGGGATGCCCTTGATCAGATCGGGCGGGAGGACGTCGCCATCCTCGCCTACACGGCCAAGTACGCCTCCGCGTTCTACGGGCCGTTCCGGGAGGCCGTCGGGTCCTCGTTGCAGGGGGACCGCAAGACGTACCAGCAGGATCCGGCGAACGCGCGGGAGTCGCTGCGGGAGCTCGCCCTCGATCTGGAGGAGGGCGCCGACATGGTGATGGTCAAGCCGGCCGGGCCCTATCTCGACATCCTCGCCCGGGTCGCCGACGTCTCCGACGTGCCGGTCGTCGCCTACCAGATCTCCGGCGAGTACTCGATGATCGAGGCCGCCGCCGAGAAGGGCTGGATCGACAGGGACCGCGCGATCCTGGAGGCGCTGACCGGTATCAAGCGGGCCGGGGCGCAGAACATCCTCACCTACTGGGCCACCGAGGTGGCGCAGAAGCTCGGCTGACGCGGCCGCCGCGCGGCGTGTCACGGCAACGGTTCGAGCTCGGTCCGGATACGGGCGGAGCTCGTTCCGGCCAACGCCCGGACAACAACGCCCACTTCGCGCGGTGATCTTCTGGTGTTCTGTCCGTAATTCGCATCCGGGTGTGGTGGATTTGTC
Source organism: Streptomyces sp. NPDC005303 (assembly GCF_040607335.1). NCBI lineage: Bacteria > Bacillati > Actinomycetota > Actinomycetes > Kitasatosporales > Streptomycetaceae > Streptomyces > Streptomyces sp. NPDC005303. The sequence continues at coordinate 24,881 of NZ_JBEXGM010000001.1, forward strand.
GGGCCGCGTCGAGCCTTCGGCTTGATGGACCGCTTACATCCGTCGAATTGACGAGTTCCCGACATCCTCCATATCTTCTGCGCCTGGCCTGATCCATTCGGAACGGTTCCGAACGGCGATCTATGGGGGGACACCACCATGAGCTGGTTCATCGAGGCACTCAAGAAGTACGCGGTCTTCAGCGGGCGTGCGCGCCGCAAGGAATACTGGATGTTCGCGCTGTTCGCCGGGATCATCTACGTGGTGTTCCTCGTCCTCGGCCTCGTCACCAAGCAGACGTGGCTCGTGGCCATCCCCTACCTCGGCTTCCTGCTGCCCGGCCTGGCCGTCACCGCGCGCCGTCTGCACGACACGGGCCGCAGCGGCTGGTGGATCCTGTTCGGCTTCGTGCCGCTGGTCGGCGGCATCACCCTGTTCGTCTTCTCGGTGCTGGACAGCGAGCCGGGCGACAACAAGTACGGCCCCAACCCGAAGCTGGCCCCGGCTCACGTGTGATGCCGTAGCTCTGCTGCGAGGCCGCCCGGTCAGTTCCGGGCGGCCTTCTGGCTTTCCACGGGGGTGAGGGCCGCCGCCCTGTCCTTGGCCGGGCCCTCGTCGCGTACGCCCTGGCCGTCCTTGCAGCCTGTCAGTGTGAGGGCGAGGAGGGTCAGGAGGGCGAGGGCGGTCGTGGTGAGCCTGCGGGGGGTGCGGGGGGTGCGGGGGGTGCGGGGGGTGCGGGGGGTGTCGGGTCGGGTGGGCATGGGATCAGGCTGCGGGGGAGCCGGGGCGTTCGCCAGACCCTGGCGGGGGATTCGGGACGGCCTTGTGCCGGAAGCCTCGTTGACCTGCGCGGACGTGGTTTCCCAAGTCCCCTGTGCGGGACGCGGGACGGGGTGTGTCGTGCACTGGGCACCATCAAGTCGCCCCGGGAGTTTGGTTCTTGACCATCGCGGTGGTGGTCCGTCGTAGGACCGACGCATTCACCACCGACGCATTCACAGGGGAGACGCCCATGTCCGGTGACGCGCTGAGCCAGGACCCGGCCGAGCTGGCCAAGAGGATCGACACCACCAAGGCACATCCGGCCCGCGTCTACGACGTCTTCCTCGGCGGCAAGGACAACTACCCCGCCGACCGCGCGGCGGCCGCCGCCGCGCTCGCCGCCAACCCGCGCGGGTATCTCGACGTACGCCACAACCGCGACTTCATGCGCCGGGCCGTCGACAGGCTGGCCTCGCGGGACGGGATCCGGCAGTTCCTCGACATCGGCACCGGGCTGCCCACCGCGGAGAACGTCCACCAGATCGCCCAGCGGATCCGGCCCGACTCCCGGGTCGTGTACGTCGACAACGACCCGGTGGTGCTGGCGCATGCCCGCGCGCTGCTCACCAGCGGGCCCGAGGGGCGTACGGACTACATCGACGCCGACTTCAAGAGCCCCGCGCAGATCCTCGAACAGGCCGCGAAGACCCTGGACTTCGACCAACCGATCGCGCTGTGCCTGGTCGCGCTCCTGCACTTCGTCGAGGACGACGAGGCCTATCCGATCGTCCGCGAGCTCGTGGAGGCGCTGCCCGCGGGAAGCCGGGTCGTGCTCAGCCATCTGACCGACGAGATGCACCCGGAGCCCACTCGCGCGGTCCAGCGGACCTACACCGAGCGCGGGTTCACCTTCGTGTTCCGGTCCAAGGCGCAGGTGGAGCGGTTCTTCACCGAAGTGCCGGGGCTGTCGCTGGACGAGCCCGGTGTGGTGCCCGCGCACCTGTGGCACCCCGGGCCCGCGCCCGCGCCGCCCGCCATCGACGGGGAGGACTTCGAGTCCCTCGACGACATCGAGAAGATCCGCTACCGCGACATCAACGACGTCACGGACGACGACATCAACGTCTACGGGGCGACCGGCACCAAGGCCTGAGCGGGTGGAGCGGGTGCCCGGCGTCCGTATCGCGGAAAGGTAATTGTAGGCGGCACTCAGTTCCCTAGGCTGCGCTGCACCAGTCGTCGCAGTCAGCAGTCGAAGGAGCCGTGCCATGACGGTGCCCACGTTCGCTTCCGTGCCGCCGCTCGCCGCCCGGGCCCGGTCGGTCGGTGGGTCGCCGGTACGGGACATCCTCGCCGTCACCGCCCGCCCCGAGGTGATCAACTTCGCGGGCGGGCTGCCGGCGCCCGAACTGTTCGACGCCGAGGGGATCGCGGAGGCGTACCGGGCGGTGCTCGCCGAGATGCCCGAGCGGGCGCTCCAGTACTCGACCACCGAGGGCGAGCCCGTGCTGCGGGCGGCCCTGGCGGAGCGGATGTCGGTGCGCGGGCTCGCCACCGACGCCGACGACGTCCTCGTCACCACAGGGTCGCAGCAGGCACTGTCGCTGCTCGCCACCGCGCTGATCGAGCCCGGGGACACCGTCCTCGTCGAGAGCCCCTGTTACCTGGCCGCACTTCAGGCCTTCGGGTTCGCGGGCGCCCGGGTGGTGGCCGTGCCGGGGGACGACGAGGGGCCCGATCCCGCGGCGCTGGAGGAACTCGTCGTGCGGGAGCGGCCCAAGCTGCTCTACACCGTGCCCACCTTCCAGAACCCGACCGGGCGGACCATGTCCGCGGGGCGCCGGGCCGCCGTCGCGTCCGTGGCCGCGCGGTGCGGCCTGTGGATCGTCGAGGACGACCCGTACGGCGAACTCCGCTTCGAGGGCGAGCGGGTGCCGTGGATCGCCGCCCACGAGGAGGTCCGCGACCGGGTCGTGCTGCTCGGGTCCTTCTCCAAGGTCATGGCCCCCGGCTTGCGGCTGGGCTGGCTGCGGGCGCCCGGCGAGCTGCGGCGGGCCTGCGCGGTCGCCAAGCAGGCCGCCGATCTGCACACCCCGACCGTCAACCAGCTCGCCGCGGCACGCTACCTGGCCGACCGGGACCTCGACGCGCATGTGCGCCGCGTCGCGGGCGTCTACGGCGAGCGGCGCGACGCCATGCTCGCGGGGCTGGCCGGGGCCCTGCCCGAGGGGTCGGCCTGGACGCGGCCCGAGGGCGGCATGTTCCTCTGGGCGCGGCTTCCGTCGTCGTACGACACGGCCGCGCTGCTGCCGCAGGTCGTGACGCGGGATGTGGCCTACGTCCCCGGGGCGCCCTTCTACGCCGGTGAGCCCGACCGCTCGACCCTGCGGCTCTGCTTCGTGACGCAGACGCCGCAGGAGATCGGTGAGGGGCTGCGGAGGCTGGGAGAGGGACTGCGGGGCGGCCCGGCCGGGGTGTGAGACGTGTCAGCCGAAGGGTGAGACGGACGGGGAGGTCCAGAAGGTCACGGTCGGGCCGTAGGCGCCGTCCTCCTCGTCGCTGACCTCGACGGTGATCTCCAGGTCGGGGTACCGGGCGGACAGGACGCCCTGCCAGCATTCCCCCAGGGCGAGCGCGAGTTGAGGCAGTTCCTCGCCGAGTTGATCGTCGTCCGTGAGGGCGGTGTTGTTGAAGGTGCCCCACAACTCGACGTGATTGACGACGACTTCAATTCGATTTCGATCGTCACCCAGCTTCGTGAACCAGTCGTCGACAGTGCTCTGACGGAATCGCTCCTTGAGGAACACGCAGCCGCGGTACTCGACCGTCTCGGGGCAGAACAGCCAGGCCGCGGCCAGGACGAAACGAAGGCCGCCCTCGAAGTCGAGGTAGTTGTCCGGGTCGAGATCCTCGTTCTTCCAATCGGTCCGCCACCTTTTGAAGAAGGCCGGTAGCTCACGCTCGGACCACGACGGTTTGATGCTGCTCACGGGATCTCCCAGGGGAACGCGGTGCGCACGTCCTTCGACTCACCCACAAAGACTTGCCCGGTCTTGGGGTTGGTATTGTGCACCATTTCTACGACATGTGGTGTGTCCACCCCGTTGTGCGCCGCCCCCTCCACGTCCACTCGCTTCAAGGCGCGACCTTCGGAATCGTAGGTGGAGTAGCTGGTCACCTTGCCCGTCTGCGGATCGGTCTTGTACAGGGTCCCGTTCTTCGGACCGTTCTCCTTCGGAAGCTTGAGGCCTCCGCGGCCGGAGCCGGTACCAGTGCCCTCGTACTTCTGGCCGTTCTTGATCAGATCGGACGCCGGCGGCTGTGAGGAGCTGCCGGTGCCGGAGCCCTCGCTGTTCATGCGCAGGGGTTCGACCCGGGAGTCGCTCGTGGCGTGCTGGGCGAGGTCCACGGCGCCGGCTCCCGCCAGGCCGACGCCCGTGGCGATCCCGGCGGCGGACACCACGTTGAGGGGTACGCCGGCGACGGCACCGATCCCGGTGGCGTCCAGGGCGACGCCGAGACCTTCGCCGCCGGCGCTGACGCCCGCCAGGAGCATGCCGCCGAGCATCGCCGCGCTGTCGCCGGGGTGCTGGACCATGGCGTTGCCGAAGGAGGCGAGGTCGTTGACGACGGTCTTGCCGCCGTCCAGCAGGCCCTCGCCCACGTCGCCGAGGACGTCGCCGACCTTGGACCAGAATCCCGGGCGCTCCGGGGCGGACTCGGTGGCCTTCCGCACCAGCGCGGCCGCGGTGTGTCCGGCGGTGTTCACATTGCCGCGGGCGGTGTCGAGATCCGCGCGGGCGGCGGCACGGTCCGCTTCACCGGGGTCGTTGAAGGGGATCTCGGTGGTGTCCCCTTTTCCACGCGCCTCGGTGACCTGCCGGTCGTGTTCGTTCTTGGCGTTCGTGGTGGCCGCCTCGCCGCGCGCGTACCGGGAAATGGCGTCGGCGGCGCGCTGCTGGGCCGCGCGCAGGGTGTGCAGGTAGTCGTACAGGGCGTTCGCGGCGGCGTGGAACTCGTTGCCCGCCTCGGTCCATCGGGCGGGCTGGCCGTGGAAACGGTCCCGGAAGGCGTCCCCGGCGGGGCCCCGCCAGCCGTCCACGGTGTCGATCTTCGCCAGTCCTTCGCCGGCCTCGATGAGGACGTCACCGTAGGCGAGCAGGGACTGTGCGGTGGTGGTCAGGGAGTCCGGTGAGCCGGGGACGAGCGCGCGGGGGTCCGACGTCTCGCCGAGCTCGGCCATCAGGACGCCCCCGGGTCTGTTCCGGACGGCGACTGGAGAATGCCCTCGGTGGAGAGCTGGATGTGCTCCTCGGCCGCTTCGTAGTTCGTGACGCAGCGGTTCAGCCGGTCGGAGACCTCGGAGCCGTCGGAGGCCAGGTGCGTAACGCCGATGTTCCACCGGTCGGTGAAGTCGACGATCGCGGAGGCCAGTTCGTCGTGCCCGAAGTCGCCCTTGGGAACGTCGATGTCGCTCACCTTCTTGGTGGCCATCGCGTCCAGCGTGGTGCTGATCCCGGAGGCGGCCTTGCGCAGCGCGCCGAGGTCCACAGAAAAGCCGTCGGCCATGCTGAGCGCCCTCCCCCTGTTAAGGACCGCAAACGAGAAGGGAGTTTAGCGACGGATTCCGTGAGTCGAGACGGGAGGGGGTGACTTGAAAGGGAATTTGCTTATGGGAGACCTTTGGTTTGCCTTTCAGTCCCACCAGAAGGACCAGACGCGTCGGCCCAGCACCGCGTGTTCGGCGTACGCGCGCAGGGTCTCGTGATCGCCCTGGGTGATGTTGTCCGGGCAGAACGCGAAGTGCTCGGCGGCGACGGCCTCCGCCTCCTCCCTTGTCGTGGGCGGGGCTGCGACGGACACGGTCAACTGGTCGAAGCCGAGCGCGATGACCCGTATGCCGAAGCGGTCCTCCCAGTCGCGGAGGATCGCACAGATACGGGCTGTGTCGCCCTCGTAGTTCATCGGACCCGTCCACCCGATCGCCGCCGGGATGTCCGCGCTGCGGCGGGCCGGGACAAGGGCGAGACGGGGCTCCTTGAACCACGATCCCTCGTCGAGGAGCGCGTCGGCGGTATCGGCGGCCCGGGTGTCGGGGTCCGCGGGGAAAGACTCCGGGGCCGGGGCCAGACCCGGCCAGGTCTCGTCGTAGGGGGCGACCGTCTCGTCGAGGTCGTCGGGCTCCTCGACCGCGTACGCCCAGTACTCCGCCAGCAGTTCCTCCGGGTCGTGATCCCCGGGGTACGACATCTCCCCGGGCATCAACTCCCACTCCTCCGGCCCGCCCTGCGTACCGCCGACGTCTATCAGCACCGGCAGCAGCCCGGTCCGCGCGGCCGGTGTCCCGAGCGCGGTCCACGCCCCGGAGGACGCGGCGTACTCGGCATGCCACAGCAGCGGTTCGTGCCAGGGGCCCTCGTCGGTCGTGTCGATCAGTCTCCCCAGAGGGAGTCCAAGTCCGAGCGAACGACCGCTCGGGTCTGCCGCGAGGGTGGGCAGCGGGTTGGGAAGAGTCGCCATGTCAGTGACTGTAGGGGCCGCCACTGACAATGGCCGACGGTGCGCTACTTGAGGGCGGTGGTGAAGGCGGTCCAGGTGGTGGGGGTGACCTGGAGGGTGGGGTCGGGGTTCTTGGAGTCGCGGATGTGGATGGCTTCGGGGCAGGTGGCTACTTCGACGCACTGGCCGCCCTCGCTGCTGCTGTAGGTCGACTTGAACCACTGAAGTGCGGTGCTCATAGCTCTCCTAGCAGACGGTCCAACCAGCTTCTGGAGTCCTCGATGGTGAGGGCCTGAGTCCGCAGCATCGCATATTTGCGCGCGAGGATGGACACCTCATCCGCGTTGGATACCCACTGGCTGCCGCGCTGGGACTCGGTGTAGGCGAGGTGCTGGTGGTCGGGAGTCTCCAGGAGCGTGAAGGGGCCCGCGTCCCCCGCATGCGATGTGCGGTTCAGCGGCAGGATCTGCAAGGACAGGCAGGGGAGTTCGGAACACTCGCGCAGAAAGCGCAACTGGTCCAGGTGCGTCCCGCGGCCGCCCGTAGGCATGAGGAGCGCGGGCTCCCAGACGACGAAGCTCAGCGTCGGCGGGACCTTGCGGTGGAGGATCTCCCGGCGGCCGACGCGCGCGGCGACCTTCGTCTCCAACTCGTCGGCGTCGTACGCCGGAACACGTCCACCCAGCAACGCGCACGCGTACGGCTCGGTCTGGAGCAACCCCGGTACCACCAGGGCGTCGTACCAGGACAGGGCGATGGCTTCGCGCTCGTGCTCGGCGTACAGCTCGGCCCACATCGGGAACTGGTCGATGTCCGGCAGGTTGGCCACCCCCGCCGCCAACATCCCCTTCGTCTCCAGGACTTCGTCCAGCAGCGCGGCCAGGTCCGGTTTCAGCGTCCGCCTGCCCTGCTCGATCGACGCGATGGTCTCCTCGTCGACGCGGACGAGGTCGGCGAGGACGGTCTGGGTGTGGCCCGCGGCGCGGCGGGCCGTGCCCAGCTGCTTGCCCAGCATCTTCATGGACGTGAGGTTCTTCGGCCGCGGTGGCTTCCTGGCGCTCATGCAGGTCTCCATCCCCCTCGGGGCGCGTACGTCACCGGGTGTGAACCCGTACAAAAAATCTGTACGGGTTCACCGAGTGATCAACGGTAGTCACTCTCCGCGACTCTCGTCCCGTGAACGAGACGACCCAACTACCGCTCCTGCGCGAGAGGTTCTTCCGCCGCGAACGCCGGACCGCGCAGGCCGCCCGCCGTTTCACGACCGAGGCCCTGGCCGGCTGGGGCCTGGCGGAGACCTCGCGGGCGGACGACGTACTGCTCTGCGTGAGCGAACTGGTGACGAACGCACTGCTGCACGGCGTACCGCCCGGACGCCAGTTGCGGCTGTTCCTGCGGTACGACGTGAGCGCCCTGGTCGTCGAGGTGCACGACAGCGGGGGCGGCGTGCCGCACCTCGTCCCGGAGCGGGACGAGGGCGGCCGGGGGCTGCTGCTGGTGGCCGCGCTGAGTGACAGGTGGGGGGTGCGGGAGCGGGAGCCGGGGAAGGCGGTGTGGTGCGAGTTCGCGCTGGCGTAGCCCTGATGACAGTGGGTCCCGATACCTTGGGTTTCAGTACGACCTAGGGGGACGGGATGGCCGACCAGCCAGTGCTCGCGCAGTTGCACTTCGGGCGTGAGGACGCCGAACGGGACGCGACCGACGGGCTGTTGTTCCGCGGGGGGTTCTTGCCGAACGCCGCGTACCGGGGCGCGCTCAGTGGGCGCAAGATGCTCATCATCGGGCGCAAGGGGTCCGGGAAGAGCGCCATCTGCATGCAGTTGATGTCCGACGGCGAGGGCGGGCACCGGGGCGGCAAGGTGCTCGTCACCCCTGACGAGGCAGCGGGGGAGGAGATCCGGCGGTTCGAGCTGCAGGGGCTGCCGGGGGACTCGGCCAAGGCGCTGATCTGGCGGTATGTCTTCGCCGTGCATGCCGCCCGGCACCTCGTCGATCATGCCAAGGGCGCACACGGCGGCGGCCACAAGACCGACTCCGTCAAGGCGTTAGGGCGGTTCCTCAAACAGAACGGCGAGGCGCCGGGAGGGGGCGGCCGGCTGGTGGAGCGGCTGGCGCAGGGTGCCCGCGGGCTGCAGACCTCGCTGTCCCTTGAGGCCTTCGGGGTCAAGGCGAGCGTGGACCTCGCCCAGTCTCCGTCCGAAGGGGCCCGCGCGGCGAGGCAGTTGGAAATCGTCGAGCAGGGCGTGGCGAAGGCCTTCGGCGATCTGGGCTGCGACGGCGTCGTACACCCACCGCTCCTCCTCATGGTCGACCAGCTCGAACAGGTGTGGTCCGCCGAACCGGACAGCAACTCCATGGTGATCGGGCTGCTGCTGGCGGCCAAGCACGCGGCGAGCCTGTACGGCCGTTCGGTGCGGTTCCTGCTGTTCCTGCGCGCCGACATCTACGACTCGCTGTCCTTCGGGGAGGGCGACAAGTTCCACGGTGACGAACTGCGGATCGCCTGGACCGAACAAGCCTTGCGAGGACTCGCATTGGCGCGGGCGCGGTGTTCCATCGGGGAGGAACTGACAGAGGAATGGCTGTGGAAGGAGCTGTTTCCCCAGACGGTGGGTGGCGAGGAGATCACCGCGCACCTCTTCGGCCGCTGTCTGCCGAGGCCCCGTGACGCCATCCAGTTCCTGAACCTCTGCCAGGAGAAGGCATGGCTGGACCATGAGCGGGACCGGATCACCGAGGCGGACGTGGCGCAGGCGGGTCGCCAGTTCTCGGAGTGGAAGCTCAAGGACCTCACTTCGGAGTATCTGGTCGCGCACCCCTTTCTCCGGAACCTCTTCCCGCTGTTCCAGAACACCGGATACGTCGTCACGCGCGCCGCGCTCACCCGCCGCTTCGAGGCCGCCGCCCAGACCCTCCACCACGACTTCCCGGCGTACGCCGACGCGTTGACGCTGCCCGGGATCATCGACGTGCTCCACGGAGTCGGGTTCCTCGGGGTGCGGCGGGGCAACGACGTGGTGTACGCCGGTGACGACGGGCTGCCGGTCCAGCCGCACGAGACGGAGTTTCAGGTCCACCCCTGCTTCCGGGGGGCGCTCGGTGCGACGACCGCCTTCGATCTGCGGCGTTATGAGTGCCAGTTCGCGGACGCGCGCATCGCGTCGGGCAACTACAGCCCCGGCGCTTCGGGTTCGTCCTCGCTCAACCGGGACGACAGGCTTCTGATGCAGCTTGCACGCTCCTGCCACTCGATCCTCGCGCAGGTGGGGCGGGCGGTGGCGCTGACGCGGGACGTCCGCGACGAGATCACCCTCCAGGTCAACCGCGTCCTGGACGAGGTCAACCGCATCCCTCCGGGAGCCGCCGCGTCCGTGGGCGTCGACGTGGACGACTACCTCCTCACCGCTGCCCACTACTTCACGGGCCTCGCCGCCGAACTCCGCGCCGGCGGCCTGGAGGAGGGCACGGGCGTCGGTGACGTGGCGCGGCGCGTGGAGGAGGAAGTACGGCGGTTGCGACGGTCGGCGGGTGGGTCGTACGGCAGCTCGGGGGACTCGTCGGGTTACTGAAGGGGCCATACTCGTAAGGGATGTGCGGGTCTGGCCGCCGACGGGGGAGGGGACCGGTGCAGGGCGTACTGCTCGACGAACGGTTTCGGATCGGCCACCGGCTCGGTGCCGGCGCCATGGGGCAGGTCTGGGCCGCTCAGGACGAGCGGATGCGGCGGAACGTCGCGGTCAAAGTTGTCCATCCGCAGTACGGCATGGACGAGGCGGAGACTCAGGCCCGATTCCAGCGTGAGGTACAGCTGGCGGGGCGGCTGGCCCACCAGAACATCGTCACAGTGCACGACTGGGGCGAGGTGTCCGTGGACGGGCGCCCCACCCTCTTCCTCGTGATGGAGCTCGTGCAGGGCGTGCCCCTTCACCGGCGGTTGAAGGAGTCCACGCCGTCGTGGCCGCTCGCCGTTGGGTGGGCCGCGCAAATCGCGGAGGCGCTGCACGCGGCGCACGCCCAGGATGTCGTCCACCGGGACATCAAGCCGGCCAATGCGCTGCTCACGCCCAACGGGACGGTGAAGGTCCTTGACTTCGGGGTCGCGAAGTTCATGGGCGAAACCATCGGGGCCCGCGAACTGACCGTCACGGGTATGCCGGTCGGATCCCCGTCGTACATGTCTCCGGAACAGGCCGACGGCGACAAGGCGATCGACCACCGCAGTGACCTGTACTCCTTGGGATGCCTCCTGTACCACGCGGTGACGGGCCGGCCGCCGTTCACGGGGACCAGCCAGTGGGCCGTACTCCGCAAGCAGATGCAGGACGCGCCGGAACCACCCGCGTCCCGGGTCGAGGGCTTGCCGGTCCCGCTGAACGACCTCATCCTGAACCTGCTCGCCAAGCGCCCGGACGACCGCCCGGCGGATGCCGCCGTCGTCTACGAGCAGCTGAGCACCTTCCTCGCCGACCACGCCGTCACCGAGCCCGGCGGAAGCATTCTGGACACCACGCAGCTGGGAAACAGGCACTCCGTGTCGGGACGGCTCCTGAAGCGGGCGTGGGAGTTGTTCCAGTGGACGGAGTGGGACAGGGCGAGGCAGCGGGCGGAGACGGAGGCGGTTCGTTCGGAGGCCGAGCAGCTGTTGCGCCGTGCCCGCACTGAGGCCGAGCGGCTGCTGGACGCCGCGTCCAGTCAGGCCCAGGAGGCCCTCGAATATGCCGAGCGACTGGCCGGCGAGGCGGCGAAGGTCAACGCCGATCCGCTCGTCGAGGACGCTCGGGCCGAGGCCGAGAAGATCCTCGCCGAGGCACGCGAGATCGGGAAGACGCTCAGAGGCGAGGTGGCGGAGGAGGCCCGTCGGCTGAGCGGCGAGGCCGAGCAGCTGCGCGCCGACGCGGTCGCCGAGGGCGAGAAGATCCGCGCGGAGGCCCGCAAGGGGGCCGTCCAACAGATCGAGGAGGCGGCCAAGACCGCCGAGGAGCTGCTCTCCAAGGCCAAGGCGGACGCCGACGAGCTGCGCCAGAGCGCCACCACGGACAGCGAGAACGTCCGCAGAGACGCCATCGAGCGCGCCACCACGCTGCGGCGGCAGGCCGAGGAGACCCTTGAGCGCACCCGGCGAGCGGCCGACGAGCACAGGGCCGAGGCGATCGACGAGGCGGAACGTACGGTCGAGGAGGGCAAGCGTGAGGTGGCGGTTCTAGAGCGCCGCCGTGAGCTCCTCAATGGGGAAGTCTCCCGTATCCAGGGATTCCTGGAGCTGCTCGAAGGGCCCGATGAGCGCTACTACCAGGTCTTCAAGCGGCAGTCGATCGAGGGTGGCCTACCCACCTGGGACCAGTTCAGGGAGCAGGTGAAGGCGGTGTACGGCGACACCCTTTCGGAGGATGACGCCGTACCCATGGTCAACCGCTTCGCCAGCCGTGTCACGGCTGAACTGGAGGAGGACCACATCGCGTAGGGCCGACCGGTCAGAGCCTCTCGGGCGTCCTGATCCCCAGCAGGGCCATGCCCTGGTGCAGGGTGCGGGCCGTCAGGTCGCACAGGAACAGGCGGTTCTCCACCTGGGCCGGGGTGTCGGCCTTGAGGACCGGGCACTTGTCGTAGAACGACGTGTACAGGGAGGCGAGCTGGTAGAGGTACGCCGCCAGCTTGTGGGGGGCGTACTCCGCGGCCGCCTCGAAGACCGTGCCGCCGAACGCGTCCAGGTGCAGGCCCAACGCCCGCTCCGCCTCGGCCAGTTCGAGCTCCGGGTGGGCGGACGGCCGTACCTCTCCCGCCTTGCGCAAGATCGACTGGATACGGGCGTACGCGTACTGGAGGTACACGGACGTGTCGCCGTTCAGCGAGACCATCTGGTCCAGGTCGAACTTGTAGTCGCGGCTGGGGGACGTGGACAGGTCGGCGTACTTCACCGCGCCGATGCCCACCTGCGCCGCCCGCTCCTGGATCTCGTCCTCGGTGAGGTCGAGCGCCTTCTCGCGTACGACCTCCGCCGCCCGCTGCACCGCCTCGTCCAGCAGGTCCTCCAGCTTGACGGTCTCGCCCTCACGCGTCTTGAACGGCTTGCCGTCGGCGCCGAGCACCGTGCCGTAGCCCATGTTGTGCGCGGTGACCTCGTCGGTCAGCCAGCCCGCTCGCCGGGCCGCCTCGAAGACCATCTTGAAGTGCAGGGACTGGCGCACGTCGACGACGTACAGGAGCGAGTTCGCGTGCAGGTCGGTGACCCGGTTCCTGATCGCCGTCAGGTCGGAGGCCGCGTAGCCGAAGCCGCCGTCCGCCTTCTGCACGATCAGCGGGACCGGCTGGTCGTCCTTGCCGCGGATCTCGTCGAAGAAGACGACCAGCGCGCCCTCGGAGCGGACCGCGACGCCCATCTCCTCCAGGAGGCGGGCGGTCTCGGGCATGCCCTCGTTGTACGCCGACTCGCCGACGATCTCGTCGTCGCGGATCTCCATGTCCAGCTTCTCGAAGACCGAGTAGAAGTAGACCTTCGACTCGTCCACGAACTGCTGCCAGAGTTCGAGCGTCTCCTTGTCGCCGGACTGGAGGGCCACGACCCGCTTCCGCGCCCGCTCCTTGAACTCCTCGTCGGAGTCGAAGACCACACGGGACGCCTTGTACACCCGGTTCAGGTTCGACATGGCCTGCTCGCCGTCGACCTCGTCCGGGGGGGCCAGCTCGCCCGGGTTCTCGATCAGGTACTGGATGAGCATGCCGAACTGGGTGCCCCAGTCGCCGATGTGGTGCCGGCCGATCGTCCGCTCGCCGGTGAAGTCGAGCATGCTCCGCAGGGCGTCACCGATCACCGCCGAGCGCAGGTGCCCGACGTGCATCTCCTTCGCCACGTTCGGCTGGGCGTAGTCGATCACCGTGACACCGGGCTGGTCCTTGAGCGGAACGCCGAGACGGTCGCCGTCCTCGTACCGCGCGGCCAGGTTCTCGGTGATCGCCCTGTCGGTGAGCGTCACGTTCAGAAAGCCGGGACCGGAGACCTCGACGTCCTTGATCACGTCACCCGTGACGATCTGCGCCACGACCTGCGTCGCCAGGTCCCTCGGGTTCGCCTTCGCCTTCTTGGCGAGCGCCAGGATGCCGTTCGCCTGGAAGTCGGCCCGGTCGCTGCGTCGCAGCAGTGGGTCCGCGGAGGCCTCCGGCAGCGTGGCGGAGATCGCGGAGCCGAGCTGCTGGTTGACGGAGTCGCTGAGGGACGTGACCGGGGCCATGGGAGTGGGTGCCGTTCTCCTCGGGGGATCAGATAGACACCGTCAGTATCCCATGGGGGGTAAAGCGGTTTTCTCCCGCGCGGTGCCGTCTGGGAGAATGGGGAGTCCATCAAGCCTTCAGCAACTTAAGCAAAAGAGGACGTGCCGATCGTGGGTCAGAGCGCTGAGACCACCGACTGGGTCTCCCGTTTCGCGGATGAGGTCATCGAGGAGTCGGAGCGTCGGGCCCCGGGCAAACCGGTCGTCGTCGCGTCCGGGCTTTCCCCCTCCGGACCCATCCACCTCGGGAACCTCCGCGAGGTCATGACCCCGCACCTCGTCGCCGACGAGATCCGGCGCCGGGGCCACCAGGTACGCCACCTGATCTCCTGGGACGACTACGACCGCTACCGCAAGGTGCCGGCCGGTGTCCCCGGGGTCGACGAGTCGTGGGCCGAGCACATCGGCAAGCCGCTGACCTCCGTGCCCGCGCCCAAGGGCTCCGCCCACCCGAACTGGGCCGAGCACTTCAAGGCCGCCATGGTCGACGCGCTCGCCGAGCTCGGCGTCGAGTTCGACGGGATCAGCCAGACCGCGCAGTACACCTCGGGCGTCTACCGCGAGCAGATCCTGCACGCCATGGCGCACCGCGGGGACATCGACGCGATCCTCGACCAGTACCGGACCAAGAAGGCCCCGGCCGCCGCGAAGAAGCAGCAGAAGCCGCTCGACGAGGCCGAGGTCGAGGCCGCCGAGGGCTCCGGCGCCGCCGCCGAGGACGACGGGTCCTCAGGGTCCGCCGGGTACTTCCCGTACAAGCCCTACTGCGGCAACTGCGAGAAGGACCTCACCACGGTCACCTCCTACGACGACGCCACCACCGAGCTGTCGTACACCTGCAACGCCTGCGGGTTCTCCGAGACCGTCCGGCTGAACGAGTTCAACCGCGGCAAGCTCGTCTGGAAGGTCGACTGGCCGATGCGGTGGGCCTACGAGGGCGTCGTCTTCGAGCCCAGCGGGGTCGACCACTCCTCGCCCGGATCCTCCTTCCAGGTCGGCGGGCAGATCGTCGGGATCTTCGGCGGACAGCAGCCGATCGGGCCGATGTACGCCTTCGTCGGGATCTCCGGGATGGCGAAGATGTCGTCGTCCAGGGGCGGGGTGCCGACCCCCGGTGACGCGCTGAAGATCATGGAGCCGCAGCTGTTGCGCTGGCTCTACGCCCGCCGTCGGCCCAACCAGTCCTTCAAGATCGCCTTCGACCAGGAGATCCAGCGGCTCTACGACGAGTGGGACAAGCTGGACGCCAAGGTGGCCGACGGCACCGCGCTGCCGGGCGACGTGGCCGCGCACTCCCGCGCGGTGGGCACGGCCGGCGGGGAACTGCCCCGGACGCCGCGTGTGCTGCCGTACCGGACGCTCGCCTCCGTCGCCGACATCACCGCCGGGCACGAGGACCAGGCGCTGCGGATCCTCAGCGAGCTGGACCCCGACAACCCGCTGTCGGCACTGGACGAGGCCCGGCCCCGCTACGACAAGGCCGAAGCCTGGATCAACACGCAGGTGCCCGCCGAGCAGCGGACCATCGTGCGCGACGAGCCCGACGCCGAACTGCTCAAGTCCCTCGACGAGGCCACCCAGCAGTCGCTGCGGCTGCTCCTCGACGGGCTCGCCTCGCACTGGTCGCTCGACGGGCTCACCCACCTCGTGTACGGCGTGCCCAAGGTGCAGGCCGGGTTCTCCGCGGACGCCACGCCCAAGGAACTGCCGCCCGAGATCAAGACCGCCCAGCGGACGTTCTTCGCCCTGCTGTACCAGCTGCTGGTCTCCCGGGACACCGGGCCCCGGCTGCCCACACTGCTGCTGGCCGTGGGGCAGGAGCGGGTCCGGGCGCTGCTCGGGGAGTGACAGGCGGTACGGAAGAGGGGCCCTCCGGTGTGGAGGGCCCCTTCTCATGTCCGGGTGGCTCAGGCGATGTGGTCTTCCTGGAGTTCCGCCGTGTGGCGGTTGGTGAAGCGGTTGACCATGCGCTCGGCGTCGCGCTGGGAGAGCACGACGCCGTACGTCGCCTCCACGTCACCCCTGAGCTGGCCGGGGGAGGGGTAGCTGCCGTCGATCGACTTCTTGAAGACCTGGTAGAAGTCTTCCTCCGTCGGTTCGGGGGTGCCGCCGCCTTCACCCAGCTCGCGGGTTCGGCCGGTGGTCACGGGGATGGGGAAGCTGCCGGTCTCCTCCATCGAGGGGTCCCGGGGAGGCTCCTCGTACTGGATCTGCTGGAGCTCGTACTGCTCGGCTTCCAACTGCTCCTCGTACCAGCGGTTGTACTGCTCCGCGGGGTCGTAGTCGGGGTTGTAGCCGCCCTGGTACTCGACCTGCTTGGGGGTTTCGAACCACGGGCTCTGGTCGGGATCGGGTTCCGGCTCAGGTGGGGGCGCGGCCTGCGGCGGGACGGGAGCCGCCACAGCGGGACGACTGTCCGCAGCCACCGCACGGGCGGCCGCGGGGAGTTCGGCGTGCTCCGGAGCCGGAGGCAGCAGCACCGGCTCGATGCCCGCCGCCGCCAGGCCCGCCGGAGCCGTCTCCGCCAGCGGAACCCCGTACCTCGCCAGACGCAGCGGCATCAGGGACTCCACCGGGGCCTTGCGGCGCCAGGCCCGGCCGAAGCGGGAGTGGAGACGCGCACGGTAGACGAGTCGTTCCTGCTCCAGCTTGATGACCTGCTCGTAGGAGCGCAGCTCCCACAGCTTCATCCGGCGCCACAGCAGGAACGTCGGGATCGGGGAGAGCAGCCAGCGGGTGAGGCGGACCCCCTCCATGTGCTTGTCCGCCGTGATGTCCGCGATCCGGCCGATCGCGTGCCGGGCCGCTTCCACCGACACCACGAACAGGATCGGGATCACCGCGTGCATACCCACACCCAGCGGGTCCGGCCAGGCCGCCGCGCCGTTGAAGGCGATCGTCGCGGCCGTCAGCAGCCACGCCGTCTGACGCAGCAGCGGAAACGGGATGCGGATCCAGGTCAGAAGCAGATCCAGGGCCAGCAGGACACAGATACCCGCGTCGATGCCGATCGGGAGGACATAACTGAAGTTCCCGAAGCCCTTCTGGACGGCGAGCTCACGGACGGCCGCGTACGACCCCGCGAAGCCGATGCCGGCGATGATCACGGCGCCGAACACGACCACGCCTATGAGCACGCGGTGCATTCGAGTCAGCTGCATGGGCGCGGACACCCGTACTCCCCTCCCTGTACGTCTTGTTGCGCGCAACAGAGTGGCACATATGTGCTGCGCACGGGTGGCCGGTACTGGCCGTCAGTACTTCTTCAGTACGTCGTCAGCTCGTCTTCGCGGCCGACTTGGACGGAGATGCCGACTTCGACGCCGACTTCGCGGGGGACTTCGAAGCGGACGGGGACGCGGACTTCGACGGCGCCTTCGAACCCGACGCGGACTCCGAGGGGGCCGGGTTCGCCGCACCCTCACCGTTCGCCGCCGACACCGCCGACACCGCCTCCTTGGCGGCCTGCTCCGCGAGCTTCGTGAGGCTGTCCGAACTCGGCGCCTTGTCACCGGCCAGACCCGCGCCGTTGTAGTCGACGGTGACGACGACGTTCTCCACGCGCGTGACGACCGTCTGCTGCTTGAAGGCGCCTTCCTTCTTCTTCAGGTCGTAACGCACCAGCGTCGCCGCGTCACCCGTCCCGGAAACCGCCTGCGACTTGGTGTTCTTCGCACCGGCCACCGACTGGGCGTCCTGGATCTGCTGCTCGTAGTACTTCTGCGCCTGCGCCTCGCCCGTACCGCGCGAGCTGTCCGACTCGAAGCGCAGCAGCGAGACGTTCAGCCAGCGGAACTGAGAGCCCTTCACGCCGTTGTTGTCGAGGCTGCTCCAGGAGCAACTGCCGCGCGTACCCGCCTCCGACGTGCCCTTCTTACCGGACTTCCCAGCCTCCGGGACCAGCGACTTCAGGGTCTTCGAGGACAGCACCTTGCACGACTCGGGAAGCGAGTCGTACGCCGCCGCCTGCACCGTGGGCGCCGCGCTTTCGGAGGCCGACACCGTCGCACCGGCGCCCGCGGCCTTGTCCCCACCGCCGCCGGAGCCGGAGTCGCCGGAGCCGGAGTCGGAGGAGCAGCCAGCGGCGATCAGCATCACCGGGACTGCGGCCGCGCAGACAAGGACGCGGTGAAGACGCTTCGCTCTCCCCCACTGCCCGAAAGACGTGGGAGGGGCCCCCAGAACACCCTGGTCACGCTCTGCTCGTCGCTGCATGGTTCCTTCACTCATGACGCTTGTGGTTCCTGCCGTCGGGTCGGGTCCGAGGGGCCACGGTACGCGGTGAGGAAGCTGTGCGGTCCAGCATCGAACGCTTTGTGCGCACGGGTGAGGGGTGTGTGCAGAGCACTCAGCCGGACAGCGACCCGGCCAGCTGCGAAGCCAGTTTCCGGGCGTTGTCCTGCATTTCCTTGCTGTCCGGGGTGACGCCGATCGTCGTCGGCTGCTCCTCGTACTCGATGGTCACGATCACGTTGGACGTGCGGAACGCCACAGTCACCTTGCGCTGCTGGGCCGTCGAACCGGAGTTGCTCAACACGTCGTCCAGGAAGGCCTCGTCGCCCAGATCGTCCAGAAGACGCGGCTGCAGATCGGACGGAGTGGCGGACGCCGAGCCACTCGGACTCGCGGAACCGCTCGGGGGGGCCGTCGGGGCCGTCGGGGACGCCGTGGCACTGGCGGTGCCGCTCTCCGCCACGTCCGAGGTGGCGCTGGACGTCGCCGCCGGCAGATCGGCCTTCTCCTGGGCCTGCGCGAACAACTGCTGCGCCTGGGTGTCGTCGCTGACCGCGTTGTCGTACGACACCACGCGCTCGAAGTCGACCGAGAGGTACTCGGTGGCGTCCGTGGCCTCCACCTTCCAACGGCAGCCGACCTTGCGGTCGGTGTCGTAGGTGAGCGTGGCGTCGCCCGCGTAGGCCCTGGCGCGCTGATCGGTGTCGGCGATCTGCTGGATGCCGGGCAGGAGCGTGTCGAGGGTGCTCTCCCCGACCACGCCGCACGCCTCGGGCAATGTGCGGTACTTGCCGGGCTGGGCCACGACGGAGGCGGTGCCGGTGTCGCCGGGGTTGGCGTCGTCCGTCGGGCCGTCGCCACCGGAGCTGCCGGTGCAGCCGGCCAACAGCGCCGCGAGGAGGGCGGCGACGCCGGGTACGTAGGCCTTCCGCTGCACGGTGGGGCTCCTCTCGGAATGTCTCCGACTCGTGGGGGATCTCAGTGTCCCCGCAGGTTATTCACTTGCCGCACGGGGGTGCGCCCTGGAGACAATGTGTATCGCACGCACTGCCGTGAACGCCGGTCCGTCATCCCATACGTCGACCTTGGCACCGGTATTGCGATTTGAGACTTCTGCTTTCTTTCCGGGGGAATGAGGACGATATGTCGTACGTGGAGATGCCGGGCGCCAAAGTCCCGATCCGGATGTGGACCGACCCGGCGACCGTCGAGGACGTGGCCCTGCAGCAGCTGCGCAACGTCGCGACCCTGCCGTGGATCAAGGGCCTCGCGGTGATGCCGGACGTGCACTATGGCAAGGGGGCGACGGTCGGATCCGTCATCGCGATGCAGGGGGCGGTGTGTCCGGCCGCGGTGGGCGTGGACATCGGCTGCGGGATGTCGGCGGTGAAGACCTCCCTGACGGCGAACGACCTGCCGGGGGACCTGTCCCGGCTGCGGTCGAAGATCGAGCAGGCCATTCCGGTGGGGCGGGGGATGCATGACAGTCCCGTCGAGCCGGGGCGGTTCCACGGGCTGGCGACCGGGGGGTGGGACGACTTCTGGGGGCGGTTCGACGGGGTTGCGGATGCGGTCAAATTCCGTCACGAACGTGCTGGAAAGCAGATGGGAACGCTCGGATCCGGAAACCACTTTGTCGAGGTGTGCACGGATACGACCGGTTCTGTCTGGCTGATGCTGCACTCCGGTTCCCGGAACATCGGCAAGGAACTCGCCGAGTTCCATATAGGCGTGGCCCAGAAGCTCCCCCACAACCAGGGGCTGGTCGACCGTGACCTCGCCGTCTTCATCGCGCAGACCCCGCAGATGGAGGCGTACCGCAACGACCTGTTCTGGGCGCAGGAGTACGCCAAGTACAACCGCACGATCATGATGGCGCTCCTCAAGGACGTGGTCCGCAAGGAGTTCAAGAAGGCCAGGCCGACCTTCGAGCCGGAGATCAGCGCTCACCACAACTACGTTGCCGAGGAGCGCTACGACGGGATGGACCTGCTCGTGACCCGCAAGGGCGCGATCCGGGCCGGTTCCGGCGAGTACGGCATCATCCCGGGCTCCATGGGGACGGGGTCGTACATCGTGAAGGGCCTCGGCAACGAGAAGGCCTTCAACTCGGCTTCCCACGGGGCGGGTCGGCGTATGAGCCGGAACGCGGCCAAGCGGCGCTTCTCGACGCGGGACCTGGAGGAGCAGACGCGGGGCGTGGAGTGCCGTAAGGACTCCGGTGTCGTGGACGAGATCCCGGGCGCCTACAAGTCGATCGACCAGGTCATCGACCAGCAGCGGGACTTGGTGGAGGTCGTGGCCAAGCTGAAGCAGGTCGTGTGCGTGAAGGGCTGAGCCGCGCTCACTTCGGGGCGTGCATCACCGCGTAGATCATGACGAACGCCACGATGTGGATGCCGAAGAGGAAGTAGGCGAGCCACCACCACATGTGGCGTTCGTCGTGGGGGTCCTTGGGGTCCTTGGGGTCCGGGGTCACAGGTCCCGGTGGACCTTCGTGTTGGAGGCCTGGGCGCGGGGGCGCAGGACCAGGAGGTCGACGTTGACGTGGCTGGGGCGGGTGACCGCCCAGGTGATGGTGTCGGCGACGTCGTCGGCGGTGAGGGGCTCGGCGACGCCCTGGTAGACCTTCTCCGCCTTCTCCTGGTCGCCGCCGAAGCGGGTCAGGGCGAACTCGTCGGTCTTGACCATGCCGGGCGCGATCTCGATCACGCGGACCGGGCGGCCGACGATCTCCAGGCGCAGGGTCTCGGCGAGGACGTGGGCGCCGTGCTTGGCGGCGACGTAGCCTCCGCCGCCCTCGTAGGTGCCGTGGCCGGCGGTCGAGGAGACGACGACGATCGTGCCGTCGCCGCTCGCGTCGAGCCTGGGCAGCAGGGCCTGGGTGAGGTTCAGGGTGCCGATGACGTTCGTCTCGTACATCGTGCGCCAGTCGGCCGGGTCGCCGGTGGCCACCGGGTCGGCCCCCAGGGCACCGCCGGCGTTGTTGACGAGGACGCCGACCGTCTTGAAGGCCGTCGCGAACTCGTCGACCGCCTCGCGGTCCGTCACGTCCAGCTGGTAGGCCGTCGCCTGGTGGCCGGCCGCGTTGATCTCCTCCGCGAGCGCCTCGATGCGGTCCTTGCGACGGGCGGTCAGCACGACCCGGTAGCCGGCCGCGGCGAGCTGCCGTGCGGTGGCCGCGCCGATTCCGCTGCTCGCCCCGGTGACGATCGCGATCCGGGACGCGGGGGACGGGGCGGCGGATGCCATGGCTGCTCCTCGGGCGTGCGTGGGTACGGGCTCCCGCCAGGATAGGTCGGCCGCGGTCCGGGGCTCCGGGCGGTCCGGATCGCGGGCCGGTGCGAAAATTGAGGTGGGTGATCCCCTGACATACGGAGGTGGATCATGGGAGAAGCGCGTGAGGTCATGGACCGGCTCACGGATGCGGTCACGCACCCGGATCTGAAGGCCATCGCCGAGCTGTACGCGGAGGACGCGGTCGCTGTCACCCCTGACGAGGGGGAGATCCACGGGCGCGACAACATCGTCGCGTACTGGCGGCAGATGACGGAGGCGGTGCCGGACGGCACGTTCGAGACGAAGCACGCCTACGAGGCCGGGGACACGGCCATCGACGAGGGCGTCTTCAGCGGACGCAACACCGGGCCGATCCAGCTGCCCACCGGGGAGACGCTCCCGGCGACGCAGAAGGAGATCAGGATCCGCGGGGTCGACATCGCCACGGTGCGGGACGGGCGGATCGTGGACTACCGGCTCTACTTCGACGAGATGGAGTTCCTCGGACAGCTCGGGCTGCTGCCGGACGACGAGACATCCTGACCGCGGCCGCTCAGTCGCCCCGTGGGGCGTACATGATCACCGCCATGCCCGCGAGGCAGATCAGTGCGCCCGCGATGTCCCAGCGGTCGGGGTGGTAGCCGTCCGCCGCCATGCCCCACAGGATCGAGCCGGCCACGAAGATGCCGCCGTACGCGGCGAGGATGCGGCCGAAGTGGGCGTCGGGCTGGAAGGTGGCGACGAAGCCGTAGGCGCCGAGGGCGAGGACGCCACCCGCGGTCCACATCCAGCCGCGGTGCTCCCGCACGCCCTGCCAGACCAGCCAGGCGCCCCCGATCTCGAAGAGGGCGGCCACGACGAACAGGGCGGCGGAGCGGGCTACGAGCATGTGGGCCAGCTTCGCATGCCGGTTCGCCGGGGCCGCTGTCACCTGATGGAGGGCGCCTGTCGGCTGTCGGGCGTGGGATACATCCCAGCGACCACGGCGGTTCGGGCGGCTGGAGCGAGGAGTGGGTGGCATGCGGGTGCTTGCGGTGTGGGGTGCGGTGGTGGTGGCTCTGGTGGGTGGGGGTACGGCGGTCGCGGTGGGCGGACCCGAGGCGGATCTGGCGTATCACGGGGCCGCGTCCCTGTCCGGGGGGCTGGTGGACGTACGGTTCACGCCGCGCAATCACGGGTTTGCCGCTGTGCCGGACGCGACCGTACGGCTGCAGTGGTCCGAGCCGCTGGTGGACGAGCAGACGTTGCCGCAGGGGTGTG
The DNA here is from genome assembly GCF_040607335.1 of Streptomyces sp. NPDC005303. Lineage (NCBI taxonomy): Bacteria > Bacillati > Actinomycetota > Actinomycetes > Kitasatosporales > Streptomycetaceae > Streptomyces > Streptomyces sp. NPDC005303. The sequence goes on from NZ_JBEXGM010000001.1 coordinate 47,158, forward strand.
CGCGGTCGGCGGAGCGGGTGGTGTCGTGCCGGGTGGGGGTGCTGGCGGCGGACGGGGTGGGGGAGCGGGTCGACATGCGGGTGCGGTTGCGGGGGGTGCCGTCGGAGGTGCTGCTGGAGTTCGACACGGTGTGGAACGGCGGCACGGTGGACCGGAACGGGGCGAACGACAGGCAGCGGGTGCTGTTGCTGGACAGCGGGGACGAGTACTACTTCTGACGCGCCTGGGGGACCGGGCCCCAGGCGGCCCGAGCCGCTGCTGCGGGTCAGTCCGCGGACGCCTGTGCGTACGCCGTCGGCGGGACCCCGACCGTGGCCGTGAAGTCCCGGACCAGATGGGCCTGGTCCGCGTAGCCGAGGTCGGCGGCGAGGGCGGCCCAGTCGGCCTCGCCCCGAGTGCCGGCGCGTTCCAGGGCCTCGTGGATGCGGTAGCGGAGGATCACCCACTTGGGGCTGACACCCACGTGCGCCGAGAAGAGCCGTTGGAGTGCCCGTACGGAGAGTCCCGCCGTGGCGGCGAAGTCGTCGACGCGGCGGACGGCGCGGTCCTCGTGGACGCGGTCGACCAGGGCGGTGGCGAGGTCGGCCTGCGGGTCGGGGTCGGCCGGGGCGAGGGGGAGGAGGAAGGCGTCGAGTGCGGCGACGCGGGCCTCATCGGTGGCGGGGGTCACCACGGAGCGGGCGGTGGCTGGGGTGGCCCGCGGGAACACGTCCTGGGCGGGCAGTACTCGGCCCGTCCAGTGGGAGACGGGATGGTCAGGGGCGTACGGACGGAAGCCGCCGGGACGGAACTTCACCCCGCAGACCCGGCCCCGGCCGGTGAGCTTCCTGGTGTAGAGGCCGCCGGGGATGCCGGTCAGCTCGGCGTAGAGCGCGTCCTCGTCCTGCTGGAAGGTGAGGTGGACGCAGGGGTGCGGGACGACGTGGGAGACGTAGGGCTCGGGCAGGTCCCAGTCGATGAACCAGTACCGCTCGACGTACCGGCGCAGTGGCGCGGCGGGCTCGTGGCGGCGGAACCTCACCCGGGTCAGCAGCCCGGCCGGGTCGACGATCCCGCGGGTGTCGCGGCGGGGGACGGCCATGAGGGGATCGTACGTCCGGGCCGGGCGTCGCGTTTCTTCAAGAAGGGAGGGCGGCGGGCTTCGTACGGTCGGGGCATGGACACGAACACGGCGAACAAGACGTACGGCATCGGTGAGCTGCTGGGCATGGCCCGGGATCGGGCGGTCCCGGTGGTCCGGGGGATCGAGGACACGGCTCTCGGGGCCGCCACGCCCTGTGCGGAGTACGACGTGAAGGAGCTCGTCAACCATCTCTTCCAGGTGATCGTGCAGTTCCAGCGGCTGGCGGCGAAGGAGCCGTCGGACTTCGGCGAGGCCGCTGCCGACCGGGTGGCCGAGGGGCCGGGCTGGCGGGAGCGGTTCGCGGCGGAGGCGGACCGGCTGGTGTCGGCCTGGTCCGTGCCCGGCGCCGAGGAGGGCACGACCGGGGCGATGGACATGCCGGCCCGGTTGGTCGGCTCGATGGCGCTGCTCGACCTGACCGTGCATGTGTGGGACCTGGCGCGGGCCACGGGTCAGGAGTACGGGGAGGCCGACGGGGCGGTGGTGGAGGAGCTGACGGGTGCGGTGGCTCAGCTCGCTCCCACGGCCAGGAAGATGGGGGTTTTCGGGGAGCCGGTGGCGGTTTCCGGGGAGGCGTCGGAATTCGAGCGGTTGCTGGGGCGGACGGGTCGGGATCCGGGGTGGGGTGACGACCGCTGAAGGGGTGGGTGCGGGTGTCGATCGGCTGCCGGCCGGCGGGGGGCTCGTCGCGCAGTTCCCCGCCCCTGAGTGGGGCAGGTGGGCCTGGGTGGGGAGTGGGGCGGCTGATCGGTCGAGGCCCGTGCTCCCAGGGTTCCTCTGGATCGGGGGAATAGGGGTCCCTGCGTCGTCGTTCTCCAGGCACGCGGTTATAGTTGAACCGTCAACTACCTGGAGGGTGAGCGACCATGCAGTTCGGGATCTTCAGCGTCGGTGATGTCACGCCGGACCCGACGACCGGCCGTACGCCGACCGAGCGTGAGCGGATCAAGGCCATGGTCGCGATCGCGCTGAAGGCGGAGGAGGTCGGACTCGACGTCTTCGCGACCGGTGAGCACCACAACCCGCCGTTCGTGCCGTCGTCGCCGACCACCATGCTCGGGTACATCGCGGCGCGGACCGAGAAGCTCATCCTCTCGACCTCGACCACGCTGATCACCACGAACGACCCGGTGAAGATCGCCGAGGACTTCGCGATGCTCCAGCACCTGGCCGACGGCCGCGTCGACCTCATGATGGGCCGCGGCAACACCGGCCCGGTCTACCCCTGGTTCGGCAAGGACATCCGCGAGGGCATCAACCTCGCCATCGAGAACTACGCCCTGCTGCGCCGGCTGTGGCGCGAGGACGTCGTGAACTGGGAGGGCAAGTTCCGCACGCCGCTCCAGGGCTTCACGTCCACGCCGCGCCCGCTGGACGGGGTCGCGCCGTTCGTCTGGCACGGCTCCATCCGCTCCCCGGAGATCGCCGAGCAGGCCGCCTACTACGGTGACGGCTTCTTCCACAACAACATCTTCTGGCCCGCCGACCACACCAAGCGGATGGTCGAGCTGTACCGGGCCCGCTACGCCCACTACGGCCACGGCACGGCCGAGCAGGCGATCGTGGGTCTCGGCGGCCAGGTGTTCATGCGCCGCAACTCGCAGGACGCGGTGAAGGAGTTCCGGCCGTACTTCGACGTCGCACCGGTGTACGGGCACGGGCCCTCCCTGGAGGAGTTCACCGAGCAGACCCCGCTGACCGTGGGCTCCCCGGAGCAGGTCATCGAGAAGACGCTGAAGTTCCGCGAGTACGCCGGGGACTACCAGCGCCAGCTGTTCCTGCTTGACCACGCCGGACTGCCCCTGAAGACCGTCCTGGAGCAGCTCGACCTGCTCGGCGAGGAGGTCGTACCGGTACTGCGCAAGGAGTTCGCGGCGGGCCGTCCGGCGGACGTCCCCGAGGCTCCCACTCACGCGTCCCTGCTGGCCGCCCAGCAGAACAAGGAGGTCGTCGCATGAGGCTCGTCGTCGTGTCCGCGGGGCTGAGCGTCCCCTCGTCCACGCGCCTGCTGGGAGACCGGCTGGCCGCCGCCGTGGGGCGTACGGCCGAGGTGGACACGCAGGTCGTGGAGTTGCGGGAACTCGCCGTGGAGATCGCGCAGAACTTCACCAACGGCTTCCCGGGACGGGCCCTGGCCGCAGCGCAGGAGGCGGTGGCCGCGGCCGACGGCCTGATCGTCGTCACCCCGGTGTTCTCGGCGTCGTACAGCGGACTGTTCAAGTCGTTCTTCGACGTGCTCGACCCGGAGGCGCCGGCGGGCAAGCCGGTGCTGATCGCCGCGACCGGTGGCTCGGCCCGGCATTCGCTGGTCCTCGAACACGCGCTGCGGCCGCTCTTCGCCTATCTGAAGGCCGTCGTCGTGCCGACCGGGGTGTACGCCGCCTCGGAGGACTGGGGCGCCGAGGGGCTGGACGGGCGGATCGAGCGGGCGGCCGGGGAACTGGCCACGCTGATGACGGGACTGTCGGGCGCAGTGTCGGGCGGGGTGCCGGCCGGCCGTGCGCCGCGTGCGTCCCGGGCCGACGCGTTCTCGGCCGTGGTGCCCTTCGAGGAGCAGCTCGCCGCGTTGCGTCCCACCGGGTGAGAGGCCAGTAAGAAGGGCGGGCGGTGAGCAGCTCATCACACGTACGACTCGGTGGGCACGGCACACTGAGGGTGTGTCCCCCAATGTGCTGCTCGCCGAAGACGACCGCGCCATCCGTCACGCCCTGGAGCGCGCCCTGAGCCTGGAGGGCTACCAGGTCACCGCGGTCGCCGACGGGGTCGAGGCGCTGGCGCAGGCCCACAAGACGCCGCCGGACGTGCTCGTCCTCGACGTGATGATGCCCGGGATCGACGGACTCCAGGTCTGCCGGGTGCTGCGCGCCGAGGGCGACCGTACGCCGATCCTCATGCTGACGGCGCTCGTGGAGACCCAGGACCGGATCGCCGGTCTGGACGCGGGCGCCGACGACTATGTGGTCAAGCCGTTCGACGTCGAGGAGGTCTTCGCCCGGCTGAGGGCCCTGCTGCGGAGGACCAGCCCCGACGGGATGGCCCCGGTCGACGCCGCTCCCAAGGCCGTCGTGCCCGAACTGCCCCAGGGACGGATCGAGGCGGCCGGGCTGCGCATGGACATCCAGGCGCGGCGGGCCTGGCGGGGGACGCGCGAGCTGGAGCTGACCCGTACCGAGTTCGAGCTGCTGGAGCTGCTCGTGCGCAACGCGGGCATCGTGCTCGACCACTCGACCATCTACGACCGCATCTGGGGCTACGACTTCGGGCCCGGCTCCAAGAACCTCGCCGTCTACGTCGGCTATCTGCGCCGCAAGCTCGACGAGCCCGGTGCGCCGCAGCTGATCCACACGGTGCGTGGCGTGGGTTACGTGCTCCGGGAGGACTGAGTGGGGCGGCTGGCTCGACTGTGGGCCCGGCCGCGGCCCCGGCTGCTGTCCCTGCGGACCACGTTCGCGGTGTCCTTCGCCGCGGTGACGGCCGCGGTGACCGTGCTCGTCGGTGTGCTGTCCTACAGCGCCGCCGCCCGTCTGGTGCGGGTGGACCAGGAGTCCGTGTTCGACCAGGTCGTGCAGGACCTCCGGGACGAGGTGAGCCAGCACCGGATGGCGCCGGAGGACTTCTCGTCCTCGGCGCCCGGGCACGACCTGGTACGGCCCGCGCGTACGGATGTGCAGGTGCTGGGACCCACCGGGGCGGTCGCGGACCCCGGGCGTCCCGGGCTGCCGGTGATCTCCGGCGACCGGCGGATAGCGGCCGCCGGCGCGGCCGGGCGGATGGTCCTGCACAAGGAGGTCTCGGTCGGGAGCGATGTGTACCGGGTCGCCACCGTCTCCCTGGGGGGCGGGCGGGGTGCCGTGCAGGTCGCCCAGGAGTTCAGCGACACCGAGGACCTGCTGCGGGCGCTGCAGCAGCGGACGTTCCTGCTCATGGCGGCGGTCGTGGTGGGCGCCGGGTTGTTCGGGTGGTGGCTGGCCCGGCGGATCACCCGGCGGCTGGTCATCCTCACGTCCGCCGCGGAGGACGTGGCACGGACCCGGCGGCTCGGGATCGAGGTGCCGGTCACCGGCTATGACGAGGTGGGGCGGCTGGGGCGGGCCTTCGACCGGATGCTGGGCCGGCTCGCGCAGTCCGAGGAGGATCAGCGGCGGCTGGTGCAGGACGCGGGACACGAGCTGCGGACACCGCTCACGTCGTTGCGTACGAACATCTCGCTGCTGCGCCGGATCGACGAGCTGCCGCCCGCCACACGCGAGGACCTCGTCGCCGATCTCACCCAGGAGGCACGGGAGTTGACCGACCTGGTCAACGAACTGGTCGACCTCGCGGCGGGGCAGTCGGACAACGAGCCGCCGCAGCGGGTGGACCTCGCCGATGTCGCGGAGGAGGTGGCGGGGCTGGCCCGGCGGCGCACCGGGCGGGAGATCGTGGTGCACGCGAGCGGGTCGACGGTGACGGACGGGCGGCCGGGGAGTCTGCAGCGGGCCTTGTCGAACCTGGTCGAGAACGCGGCGAAGTTCGACCGGGACGGTAGCGCCGCGATCGAGATCTCGGTGTCGGGGATCACGGCGGCCGGGCCGGTGCGGGTGGAGGTGCTGGACCGGGGGCCCGGGATCGCGAACGCCGATCTCGTGCGGGTCTTCGACCGCTTCTACCGGGCGGCGGACGCGCGGTCGTTGCCGGGGTCGGGGCTGGGGTTGTCGATCGTGCGGGAGGTGGCGCTGTCGCACGGGGGCGCGCCGTTCGCGTTTCCCCGGGACGGGGGTGGGACGGTGATCGGGTTCACCGTGGGTGGGGATGCCTCCGGCGGTTGAGCGGTTGTGCCTGCGGGGGTGCCGGGTTCGGTTGTCGGGCGGGTGCGGGTTCGGTGGGGGCTGGTCGCGCAGTTCCCCGCGCCCCTGGGGCCTGCGGCGGCCTGTGCGGGTTCGGTGGGGGTGGGCGTTTGCGCAGTTCCCCGCGCCCCTGAAAACCGGCCCCGACGCATCCGCGGTCGCCTGACGGCACAGCGAGGCACGCCAAGAGGCGCAGCCCTAGGACGGCTGTCCGCGCAGGGGGATCGTCTCCAGGGCCGTGCGGCCTGCCACCAGTGCCGGGTGGGTCTGTTCCGCGACCCGGTGGAAGGTCTCCTGCGCGACGCGGGCCGGCCAGGCCGGGGGCAGGTGGCGGGCCGGGAGTCTGGGGTCCGTGCGGATGGTGCGGAGCCAGTCGCTGACCAGGCGGAGGCGGGTGCCGATCGGGTCGTCGTCGGTGCCGTTGCCGAGGTGGGCGCTCCAGCGCTTGTCGAAGGCGACATAGCGGGCCGCGATGGACTCCAGGTCCCAGGTGTCGCGGATCATCTGCTCGATGTCGGTCACCTCGGCGGCCTGGGCGTGGAAGATCTTGACGTGGGCGGTGAGGCCGAGATCGGTGACCACCGCGGAGACGTCCACGTGGCCGGGGGCGATCCACAGGCCGCTGTACAGGGCGCCGAATCCGGACCAGGTCAGGCGTGAGCGCAGGTCGTGGCGCTGGCGTTTCCAGGAGTCGGGCAGTGAGAAGCCGAGCAGGGTCCAGGAACCGTCCCAGTCGTCGTTGACGGCACCCTGCTTCCAGATGCGGGTCCGGCCGTCGATCAGGACCCGGGTGGCCTGCGGGGTCAGGCCGAAGAACATCTTGCGGCCCTCGCGCTGACGCTGGAGCAGGCCGCGGTTGACCATGCGGGTGAGGGTGGAGCGGACGGCCTGTTCACCCACGCCCACGCGGCCCAGGACGTCGATGATGCTGCCCGAGTAGACGCCGAGGTCCCCCTCCTCCAGAACGTGGTTGCCGAAGAAGGTGAGCATGAGCGACTGCGGGCGCTGCTGCGGCCCGTCCGCGGTGTCCAGGATGTCGTCGTCCTCCACGGGGGCAAGGGTACGACCGCCCGCCGACCGTGCGGCAGGCGGTCGTACGAGGTCACCGGCGGTCGGCGGGGTGGGCAAGGTCGTAGGGGCGAAGGTAGGGGGTGGGGTGGTACCGGACGTAACGGGTGGGGGTGGTGGGGTCGGCCGCGGTGGCGCGGGAATTGAGGGACGCCGGGTCGGTGCCCCGCCATTCGCCGGTGGTCAAGCGGTCCTCCAGGGTGTGCAGGGCGGCCAGTTGCTCGGCGGGGCTGAACGTGCAGTGGCCGGCGTTGTCGACGTAGGCCTGGCGCAGGAGGGCACCGGAACCGGCCGCGGTGACCGCGCGGCGCAGGGCGCTTTCCGTCTGGACCGGGACCAGAGGGTCGCCGATGGTGTGGACGGAGAGTTGCGGCTTGGCCAGGCGGCCGGTGAAGGAGCTCGTGCTGCTCATCCACGCCACGGCGTTCTGGTCCGCCTTGATGCGCGGGGCCCGGTTGAGGGCCGCGAGGTCCTTCTGCAGCGAGAGGCCGGCCTCCTTGTACAGCTCGGTGACCTCCTTGCGGACCGAGGACTCGCCGAGCAGCCGGGCGTAGTCGATGCCGGTGTTCCAGGACATGTTGCCGCCCGCCCGGGCCTCGGCCTCCTGGCGCCGGTTGAAGGCGGCGATCTTCAGCAGGCCCTTGACGGCGTCGTACTGGTTGGCCTGCTGGGCGTCCCAGTCGGTCGCGGCGGGCCGGGTCTGGGTGGGCGCGTTCCAGACCGGGATGTTGTGCAGGGCCGCGGCGAGGGCGATACGGGCGCGGCCCTCGGCGGTCGACTGGGCGGAGTCGACCTTGGCGGTCAGGGTGTTCGCGGCGGCGGTCGCGGCCTCCTGGCTCGGGAGGTCCACCAGCGGGACGTCGGAGCCGAGGAGCGTCTTGAGGGCGAAGACCGGGTCGAGGGTGTTGTTCCAGTTGGCCACGCCACCGTGGACCAGGCCGCACATGGAGAGCGAGCCGTCGATCTCGTCCGGGTGGCGCTCGGCGATGGCGGTGGTGACCAGGCCGCCGTACGACCGTCCCCAGGCCAGGGTGCGGGAGGCCCGGCCGAAGCGGGTGGTGAAGGCCTTGAGGGTGGCCATCTGGTCGGGGACCGCGTCGGTGACCGCCCAGCCGGTGGACGCGTACGAGGAGCCGATGAGGGCGTAACCCTGCTGGAGGAGAAGGGGCTTGGTGGCTGCGTCCGGAGCGTCCTGGGCGGGGTTGGCGGGGCCCGCGTTGTAACCGTGGCTGAACAGCAGGACGGTGCCGTTCCAGTTGGTGGGGACGTCCATCATGTACGTGGCGCCGGAGGGGAGTTGGCCGTCCACGTGGGTGGGGGTGTCGGTGGCGGCCGTAGCCGCGGGGGCGGCGGTGAGGGTGAGCAGAAGCGCCGTCGCGCAGGCGATGCGGGTGCCGTGCCTCATGCGGTGATCTCCTCCGTGTGGGGGGTGGTGGGGAGTTCGGAGGCGGGGTCCTCGCCGAGTGACGTACGGCTGGTCTCGCGGACGAACCACACCGTCAGCGCGGTGATCAGCGAACCGCCGCACAGCAGGAGGGCCACGGGGGTGCCGTTGCCGCTGCTCGCGACCAGGCTTCCGGCGATCATCGGGGAGAAGCCGGCGCCCACGAGGGTCGCGCCCTGGTAGCCGAGGGAGGCGCCCGTGTAGCGGACCTTGGTGCCGAACATCTCGCTGAACAGGGCGCCCAGCGGGCCGTACATCAGCGACTGGGAGATGCCGTGGCCGATGACGACGGCCAGGATCAGGGCCCCCGACGACCTGGAGTCGATCAGTGCGAGGACGGGGAACGCGGTGGCGGCCGACAGGATCGCGCCGGTGAGGACGACCGGGCGGCGGCCGATCCGGTCGGAGAGCGCGGACGCGCAGGGCAGCACGACCAGGGCGACGGCGGCGGAGACGGTGAGCGCGGTGAGCACCTGCGGGCGGGGATAGCCGATGCCGGTGGCGTACGCGATCAGGTAACTGGTCAGCAGGGACTGGGCGGTGAAGGCGCCGATGCCGACGCAGCAGGCCAGCAGCACGGGCTTCGGGCGGCGCAGGACGTCGAGGACGGGGAGCCTCGACTCGGCGCGGTCCTTCTTCACCGCGGCGAACAGCGGGCTCTCGACGACCTTGAGGCGGACGAACAGGCCGACGCCGAGCAGCAGCACGCTCACCAGGAAGGGCACGCGCCAGCCCCAGGCCGCGAACTGGTCCTTGGGGAGGGTGGAGACCAGGGCGACGACGGCGGCGGAGATCAGGGAGCCGAGCGGGGCTCCCATCTGTGTGAAGCTCGACCACAGGCCGCGGCGCTTCTCGCCCGCGTGCTCCACGACCATCAGGGTCGCGCCGCCCCACTCGCCGCCGATGGCGATGCCCTGGACCACGCGCAGGGTGATCAGCAGGACCGGGGCCCAGACGCCGATGGTGTCGTACGTGGGCAGCAGGCCGATGAGGAAGCTGGCGCCGCCCATCAGGCCCATGGTGAGCAGCAGCATGTTCTTGCGGCCGAGGCGGTCGCCGAAGTGTCCGAAGACGATGCCGCCGATGGGGCGGGCCACGTATCCGGCGGCGAAGGTGCCGAACGCGGCGATCGTGCCCACGGCGGGGTCGGCGCCGGGGAAGAACAGTTCGCCGAAGACGAGCGCGGCGACGGTGCCGTAGACGAGGAAGTCGTAGAACTCGACGGCGGTGCCGAGCAGGCCGGACAGGGCGACTCGGCGGAGTTGGCGGGTGCGTTCTGATGCGGTGGGGGACGGGGGCATCGCGGGCTCCCTTGAGCGGGGGAAGGACACCGCGAAATTAGGCTGTCTGGTGACTGCCGTCAATAAAGTGCACAACATTGACAGGCTTGTGATGGGTGAGTGTGACGTGCGTCACCGTGCGGCGCGTGACTGTGGGTCAGGCCCGCTGCAACGACGGGGCGGGCCGCTCGCCGGAGCCCCGCACGATCAGGCGCGTCGGCACGGTGATGGTCCGGGCCCGGGTGCGGTCGCCGTCGAGGCGGGACAGAGCCGTGGTCGCCGCTGTTCTGCCGATCTCCTCGGGGTCCTGGGCGACGACGGTCAGCGCCGGTTCGAGCGCCTCGGCGAGCGGGACGTCGTCGAAGGAGACGACGGCGACGTCCTTGCGCCTGCTGCGGGCGAGTTCGGCGACTATCCCCAGGGCGACGATGTTGTTGCCCGCGAACAGGGCGGTGGGCGGATCGGCCAGGTCGAGGAGTTGGGAGGTCGCGGCCGAAGCGCCCTGCTGGTCATGGGCGTTGGTGACCAGGGAGCGGTCGTAGGGCAGGCCGGCCTGCTCCAGGGCCTCGCGGTACCCGGTCAGGCGCTCCCGGCGGGTGTAGAGCTTGACCGGCAGGTCGCCGACGAAGCCGACGCGCCGGTGCCCGTGGGCGATCAGGTGGGCGACGCCGTCGTGGGAGCCGGTGCGGTTGGAGCTGACCACGCTGTCGGCGGCCAGACCCACTCCGGGACGGTCGAGGAAGACGACGGGCAGGCCCGTGGCCCGGTGGGTCTTGAGATGGGAGTGGTCGGCACCGACCGACGGCACCACCAGCAGGATGCTGACGCGGCGGGCGAGGAACTTGTCCGTCAGGGCCCGTTCACGGTCCGGTTCGTCCGCCGACGAGCCCATCAGCAGCGTCAGTCCACGGTCGCGGACCGTGTCCTCGATACTGCGGGCCACCGCTCCGAAGAACGGGTTGCCCAGGTCGGGGATGACCAGGCCGACGGTGGTGTCGGGCCCGCCGACGCGGATGTTGCGTGCCATGAGGTTCGGCTGGAAGCCGAGCTTGGCCACGGCGGCCAGCACCTGTTCCCTGGTCTCGGCCGACGCGGGTCCGTCCTCGTTGAGAACGCGGGAGACCGTCTTGGCGCTGACGCCCACTTCGCGGGCGACGTCGGCCAGGGTCGGGCGGCGGTTCGCTGCCATGGAGGAAACCGTCTCCTGTGCTCGTCGGTTCCGGCCGCGGCCTCGGCCGGATGCCGTCGAGTGTCGAGTGCTGTGGTCAGGTGGCCTGGACGCCCGCGGCCTTCGCGGCCTCGGAATCCGCTACGACAGTACCGCCGGCCTCATCGACGGTGAGCGCGCCGGTCATGATGGCGACGACCTCCGCCATGGAGTAGTCGGAGGGCTTGATGAGGGCGGCCCGCCGGCCCAGCCGGTGGACGTGGATGCGGTCCGCGATCTCGAAGACGTGCGGCATGTTGTGGCTGATCAGGACGACCGGCATGCCCTTGTCCCGGACCCGGCGGATGAGGTCGAGGACCTGTCCGGACTCCTTGACGCCGAGCGCGGCGGTGGGTTCGTCCATGACGACCACGCTGCGGGCCCAGGCGACGGAACGGGCGACCGCCACGGCCTGCCGCTGCCCGCCGGACAGGGTCTCGACCGACTGGGTCAGCGAGCGCAGCCCGATCTTCAGGTCGGCCATGTGCTCGGCGGCCTCCTGGCGCATGCGCTTCTTGTCGAGCATGCGGAAGACACTGCCGAGGACACCGGGGCGCCGCAGTTCCCGCCCGAGGAACACGTTCGAGGCGATGTCCATCGAGGCGGCCACGGCGAGGTCCTGATAGACCGTCTCGATGCCGTGGGCGCGGGCGCTCTGCGGCCCGGAGAACTGGATGGGCTCGCCGTTCAGGCGGATCTCGCCCGCGTCGGGCGTCACCGCGCCGGTGAGGGCCTTGATCAGGCTGGTCTTGCCGGCACCGTTGTCGCCGATGACGGCGAGCACCTCGCCGGGCAGCAGGTCGAAGTCGGCGCCGTCGATGGCGGTGACCTGGCCGTAGCGCTTGACGAGACCGCGGGCCTGGAGGACGGGGGTGGGGGAGGCGATGGCGGTCATCGGGCCTTCTTCCGGGAGATCTGGTCGACGGTCACCGCGAGGATCACCAGCACACCGGTGATCAGCGTCTGGTAGATCGAGGCGACGCCCATCAGCTGGAGTCCGTTGCGGAAGACCCCGACGATGAGGACGCCGATGAAGGTGCCGAGGACCGAACCGCGGCCGCCGAAGAGGCTGGTGCCGCCGAGGACGACGGCGGTGATGCTGTCGAGGTTGTCGGTCTGCCCGGCCTGCGGGTCGCCGACTCCGGTGCGGGAGATGAGGAGCAGGGCGGCGACGCCGTAGAGGAGACCGGCGACGGTGTAGACGCCGATGGTCAGCCGGGAGGTGCGGATGCCGTTCAGCCGCGCGGCCTCCTGGCTGTTGCCGAGGGCGTAGACGTGCCGGCCCCAGCCGGTGCTGCTCAGCGCGTAGGCGAGCAGCAGGAACAGGCCGATGGTGACGAGGGAGCCGTAGGTGATGTCGGTGTGGCCCATCGGGAAGGTCTGCCCGAGGGCCGTCAGCGGGCCGGGCAGGTTGGTGACCGTCTGCTCCTCGGAGTAGATGTGGGTCAGCGCGAACGCCACGTTGAGCATGCCGAGGGTGACGATGAACGGCGGCAGCGGGATCTTCTGCACCAACAGCCCGTTCAACAGGCCGAATCCGCCGCAGACGACCAGTCCCAGCGCGATGGCGACGAGCGGCGGCAGCGAGCCCTCGGCGGCCATCTTGGCGATCACGATGCTGCCGAACGCCATCACCGCGCCGCACGACAGGTCGATGCCCGCGGTGAGGATGATCAGCGTCTGGCCGATGGCGAGGGTGCCGACGACCATGACCTGCTGCACGATCAGCGAGAAGTTCCCGCCGGTGAGGAACTGGTCGGACGAGACGGCGAAGAAGACACAGGCGAGCAGAAGGGCGACCAGCGGGCCGGTGGTCGGCGCCGTGAGCAGCCTGCGGGCCGTGGTCGGCGCTTTGAGTTCGGCGTACGGCGAGGAGGTGCTCGGAGGCGTGGACGTGGCGGTCATGCGAAGTCCTTGTCGGAAGACAGAAGTCCTGGTGGGAGGACAGGGGGCGGCCGTCCCCGGGTCGGGGAGGAGCGGGGCCGGCCGCCCCGCTCGGGGGAGAGGCGTTGTCGTACGGTCCCGTGGGCCGGCCTCAGCCCCAGCAGTTCTCCAGGCCGAAGGCGGTGTCCTTGGACGTGACGTTGGTCTGGGCCTTGTCGGTGATCAGGGTGACGCCGGTGTCGGTGTAACCCGACGCCTTCTTGCCGTCCTTGGCGTACGTCACGACGGCCTTGACTCCCTGGGCGGCCATCTTCAGCGGGTACTGCTGCGAAGTGGCCGCGATCTTCCCGTCCTTGACGGCCTGGGTGCCGGTGCAGCCGCCGTCGACGGAGACGATCAGGACGTCCTTCTCGCGGCCCTTGGCCTTCAGCGCGGTGTACGCGCCGAGCGCGGCCGGCTCGTTGATCGTGTAGACGAGGTTGATGTCGGGGTTCTTCTGGAGGCAGTTCTCCATCGCCGTCTGGCCCTTGGCCTGGTCGCCGCCGGTGTCCTGGGCACAGGCCACGTCCTTCTCGGTGGCGCCGAAGCCCTTGAGGAACCCGTTGTGCCGCTGGACGCCGACGGAGACGCCGGGCGCGAGGTCAAGGGCGGCGATCTTCGCGGTCTTGCCCTTCATGGCGGCCTTGGCGTACTCGCCGATCAGCTCGCCGGCCTTGAGGTTGTCGGTGGCGAAGAGGGCGTCGACCGCGCTCTCCGGCTCGGTCGGCGTGTCCAGGGCGATGACCAGCACGCCCTTGGCCTTGGCCTTGGCTATCGCGGGCACGATCGCCTTGGAGTCGCTCGGGGTGATGAGGATGCCCTTCACCCCGGCCGCGACCATGTTCTCGATGGCGGTGACCTGGCCGGCGTTGTCCCCGTCGAACTTGCCCGCCGCGGTCATGAGTTGGGCGCCGTTCTCCTTGGCGGCCTTCTCCGCGCCCTCCTTCATCTTCACGAAGAACGGGTTGGTGTCGGTCTTGGTGATCAGCCCGACCTTCACCGTGCCCGATCCGGAGCTCGTGGAGCCCGATCCGGAGCCGGAACCGCAGGCCGTCAGGGCGAGGGCCGCGACCGAGGTGCACGCGGCGACTCTGAGCAGGGAGGAAGGCAGTCGAGGGGTGCGAGACATGAAACGACTCCAGCGGGATTGCGGGCGAGCGGCGGCATCGGAGCATGCCGTCCCTAGGTGTCATCGTTGACTTATGTCATCGTTGACACTGCCGAGGATGATGACCCCGTCTCCCGGCAACGTCAATGCCCCGCGTTCGTCACAAGTCCGCAACGACGGTGATGGCCGCCCGGTTCGTGCCCGCTTTCGAATCGCGCCCGCTGTCGAACCGCGCTCGTCGTGAGGGGTGCCGTTGACGAGGGGGCGGGACTGCGTCCATCATCGGGCCACGTGGTGTCAGCGATGACACAAGTCAACGATGACACCCGTGGGACCTCGGCTCCTATCGCGACGGACAAGGACACGAAACCGTGAAGAAGACCCTGCTCGCCGAGTTCACCGCCCGTGAGGGAGTGCGGGACGAGGTCGCGCGCATGATCGTGGAGTACGCCGACAAGGTGCGTGCGGAGGAGGGCAACCTCGCCTTCGACGTCTACACGAAGGCGTCGCATCCGCGCGCCTTCTGGATCTTCGAGGTCTACCGGGACGAGGACGCCTTCCAGGCACACCTGAAGGCCCCGTACGGCGGCCCGTTCAACGCCGCACTCACTCCGCTGATCGAGGAGGACGCCTCCGTGCTGACGTTCCTCGACCCGGTGGTCTGACGGGGTCCGCCTCCGCCGGCGACGGGGTCGTCCGCCGCTCTGGGCGGGCGGCTCGTGCTCCCGGCGCGGGTCAGCCGTTCGCCTCCGCGCGTACCCGCCCGCGCGCGCCGCGCCGCCCGCCCCCGGCGAAGAAGTCGGCGAGGGGCAGGCTCGCCGCGCCGACCGTGACCGCGTCCGGGCCGAGTTCGCCGAGGTCGATGGAGACGCGTGCGGCGGGGTGGCGCAGGGCGTACGCGTCGGCGTACCGGCGTACGGCGGGCAGGACGTGGGGGCCGAGCTGGAGACCGGCCCAGCCGCCGATGAGGATGCGTTCCGGCTGGAAGAGGTTGACCAGGTCGGAAAGGCCTGCCCCCACGTACTCGGCGGTCTCCTCCAGGACGGCCAGGGCCACCGGGTCGGCCTCGGCGCTCCCGGCCGGGTGGGCGGCGGCGAGCAGTGCGGCCAGTGCGGTCTCCTCGTCGGTGCCCTCGGGCGGGTGGCCGCCCGCCTCGCGCCAGCGGTCGACGAGCGCGCCCGCGCCCGCGTACGCCTCCAGGCAGCCGAGCGCACCGCAGCGGCAGCGGCGGCCCCTGACCTGCACGGTCACATGTCCCCACTCCAGGGCGCGGCCGTACTCCACCCCCTCGGTGACGAGACAGGCGCCGATGCCCGACCCGAAGAGGACGACGACCGCGTTGCGCGAGCCCCGGCCGGCGCCAAACCACAGCTCGGCCTGGCCGAGGGTGCGGGCGCCGTTGTCGATGAAGTACGGCACGGAGTCGGGGAGTTCACAGGTCGAACGCAGCAGGGACTCCAGCGGGACGGCGTCCCAGCCCATCGTCTGACCGTGGACCACCGCGCCCTGCCCGGGAGTGGGGGCCACGATGCCGGGGACGCCGATGCCGACGCCGAGGAGCTGTTCCGGGGTGATGGCCGTGTCGGCGAGGACCTCTGCGATGCCGTCGCGGATGTGACCCACGACGGCCTCGACGTCGTAGCCGTGATGCTCCAGGGGGCGCTCGGTGCGGGCGAGTTCGGTGAGGGTGAGATCGAAGAGCTCGACTCGGACGCGGGTCTCGCCGACATCGACGCCGATCATGTGGCCGCCGGCGGGGGCGACACGCAGCAGGGTGCGGGGGCGGCCGCCGTCGGACTCGACGGTGCCGGCCTCCTCGACCAGGCCGTCCTCGACCAGTTCCGCGACCACGTTGCTGATGGAGCCGCCGCTCAGGCCGGTGGCCGGGGCCAGCTCGAAGCGGCTCATCGGCCCGTCGAAATACAACCGTTGCAGTACGGCGGCCCGGTTGCCCCGTCGCAGGTCACGCACCGTACGCCCGCTCCGCCCCGCCATGTGGACCCCTTCCGATGCCGCCTCCACCTGCAAGATACCGCTGCGCCGACTCTTGACGCGCCTTTTCCTTCGCGTCTTAAATCACGCCATAAATTAACCCCGGGGTGGTGTTCGGGAAGCGAACGCACCCGGGGGTCTCTCCCTGGAAGGGACGCCAGAGCCATGCGCAGAACCCGAGCCGCGGCCGCCGGTGCGGTCACCGTTTCCCTCATGACTCTCGTGACCGCCTGTGGCGGCGGCTCGTCGACGAGCGGCGGGTCCAACGACTCGCCGAAGACCCTGACCTACTGGGCCTCCAACCAGGGCGCCAGCATCGAGGTCGACAAGAAGGTCCTCCAGCCCGAGCTCGACAAGTTCGAGAAGCAGACCGGCATCAAGGTCAAGGTCGAGGTCGTCCCCTGGTCCGACCTGCTCAACCGCATCCTCACCGCGACCACCTCGGGCCAGGGCCCCGACGTCCTCAACATCGGCAACACCTGGAGCGCCTCCCTCCAGGCCACCGGCGCGCTGCTGCCCTGGAACGCCAAGAACTTCGCCGCGATCGGCGGCAAGGACCGCTTCGTCGACTCCGCGCTCGGCTCCACCGGCGCCGAGGGCAAGGACCCGGCCGCGGTCCCGCTCTACTCGATGTCCTACGCCCTCTACTACAACAAGGAGATCTTCGCCGACGCCGGCATCAGCAAGCCCCCGGCCACCTGGGACGAACTGGTCGCCGACGGCAAGAAGATCCAGGCCAAGGGCAAGTCCGCACTCGGCGCCGAGGGCGCGAACCTCTCGGAGAACATCCACCACGTCTTCGTCTTCGCCAAGCAGCACGGCGGCGACTTCTTCACCGCCGACGGCAAGCCCGACTTCACCAACGACAACGTGGTGGCCGCGGTCAAGCAGTACGCCGACCTCATGGCCAAGGACAAGGTCATCCCGACCGGCGACGCCGAGTACGCCCAGAACCAGTCCGTGAGCGACTTCGCCAAGGGCAAGCAGGCCATGCTGCTGTGGCAGTCCGCTTCCGCCAACCTCAAGTCCCAGGGCATGAGCGAGGACAAGTACGGCATCGCACCCGTCCCCGTGCAGTCCGGCACCCCGGGCGCCGGCACCCAGGTCAACTCGGCCGTCATGGGCATCAACCTGGCCGTCTTCAAGAACACCGACAACATCGACGGCGCCAAGAAGTTCGTGAAGTTCATGACCGGCGACGCCGAGCAGAAGATCCTCAACACCGCCTACAGCTCCATCCCGCCGGTGAAGACCGTGCAGGAGGACTCCGTCTTCAGCTCGGGCGCCAACGCGGTCCTCAAGGACACCCTCGCCACCAGCGCCGCCGCGCTGCCGCAGGTCGCCGACGAGTCGCAGTTCGAGACGGCCGTAGGGACTGCGGTGAAGGACCTGTTCGCCGACGCGGCCGCCGGACGCGCGGTCACCACCGAGTCGGTGAAGGCGGCGCTGGAGAAGGCCCAGCAGCAGATGCCGACGAAGTGAGCACGATGACCACCACCGCGCCCGCCGAGGCCACCGTGGGCGAGACCCCTTCCGGGGCGGCGAAGCCCGGTCCCCGCCGCCGCCCCGGAAGGATCCGCCGCATCGGGCTGCCGTATCTGCTCCTGCTGCCGGCCCTGCTCCTCGAACTCCTGGTCCACCTGGTGCCGATGGTGATCGGCATCGTGATGAGCTTCAAGGAACTCACGCAGTTCTACATCCGGGACTGGGGCGCCGCGCCCTGGTCCGGCCTCGACAACTACAAGGTGTCGGTGGACTTCGACGCCCCGGTCGGCGAGGCGCTGCTGCACTCGTTCCTCGTCACCGTGGCCTTCACGCTGCTGTCGGTCGGCCTGTGCTGGCTGATCGGCACGGCGGCGGCGGTCTACCTCCAGGACACCTTCCGCGGTCGGGGCCTGCTGCGCGCCCTGTTCCTCATCCCGTACGCCCTGCCGGTCTACGCGGCCGTCATCACCTGGGTGTTCATGTTCCAGCACGACAACGGCCTGGTGAACCACGTCCTGCACGACCAGCTCCACCTCACCGACAAGCCGTCCTTCTGGCTGATCGGCGACAACAGCTTCTGGGCCCTGCTGACCGTCTCGGTGTGGAAGGGCTGGCCGTTCGCCTTCCTCATCGTCATGGCCGGGCTCCAGAACATCCCCGGCGAGCTGTACGAGGCGGCTGCCCTGGACGGGGCCGGGATGTGGCAGCAGATCCGCCGCATCACGCTGCCGTCCCTGCGCCCCGTCAACCAGGTGCTGCTCCTGGTGCTGTTCCTGTGGACCTTCAACGACTTCAACACGCCGTTCGTCCTGTTCGGCAAGTCGGCCCCGGAGGCCGCGGACCTCATCTCGGTCCACATCTACCAGGCCTCCTTCGTCACCTGGAACTTCGGCACCGGCTCCGCCATGTCCGTGCTCCTGCTGCTGTTCCTGCTCGTGGTGACGGGCGTCTACCTCCTGCTGACCTCCCGGGGAAGGAAGCCGGTCCATGGCTAGCACCAACTCGCCGATGGCACCACCGCGTTCGTTCTTCTGGTCCCGGCGGATCTTCCTCACCCTGCTCACCGGCTTCGTCCTGCTGCCGGTCTACGTCATGGTCTCCAGCTCACTGAAGCCGCTCGCCGACGTCACGGGCGAGTTCCACTGGCTGCCCAGCGAGGTGACCATCCGGCCGTACATCGACATCTGGTCCACGATCCCGCTCGCCCGCTACTTCATGAACTCGCTGATCGTGGCGGGCGCGGCGACCGTCTGCTCGGTCGTCATCGCGGTCTTCGCCGCCTACGCCGTCAGCCGCTACGAGTTCCGCGGCAAGCGCGTCTTCACGGTGACCGTGCTCTCCACGCAGATGTTCCCGGGCATCCTCTTCCTGCTGCCCCTGTTCCTGATCTACGTCAACATCGGCAACGCCACCGGCATCGCCCTGTTCGGCTCGCGCGGCGGGCTGATCCTGACGTATCTGACCTTCTCCCTGCCGTTCTCGATCTGGATGCTGATCGGGTACTTCGACTCGGTGCCGCGCGACCTGGACGAGGCCGCGCTGGTCGACGGCTGCGGGCCGTTCGGCGCGCTCTTCCGGGTCGTGGTGCCGGCCGCGATCCCCGGGATCGTCGCGGTCGCCGTCTACGCCTTCATGACGGCGTGGGGCGAGGTGCTCTTCGCCTCCGTCATGACCAACGACACCACCCGCACCCTCGCCGTCGGACTCCAGGGCTATTCCACGCTCAACAACGTGTACTGGAACCAGATCATGGCCGCCTCGCTGGTCGTCAGCGTCCCCGTGGTCGCCGGGTTCCTGCTGCTCCAGCGCTATCTCGTCGCCGGGCTGACGGCGGGCGCCGTCAAGTGACCGACCTTGAAAGGACTTTCGTGAGCATCGACCTCGCCGCACTCCCGCACGACTTCCTGTGGGGCACGGCCACGGCGGCCTACCAGATCGAGGGAGCCGTGTCGGAGGACGGCCGCTCGCCGTCGATCTGGGACACCTTCTCGCACACCCCCGGCAAGGTCGCGGGCGGCGACACCGGCGACGTCGCCTGCGACCACTACCACCGCTGGCGCGAGGACATCGACCTCATGCGCCGACTCGGCACCAACGCCTACCGGCTGTCGGTCGCCTGGCCGCGCGTGATCCCGGGCGGGGACGGCCCGGTCAACCCCAAGGGCCTCGACTTCTACGACGAGTTGATCGACGCCCTGCTGGCCGCCGGCATCACCCCGTCCGTCACCCTGTACCACTGGGACCTGCCCCAGGTGCTCCAGGACCGCGGCGGCTGGCCCGCGCGGGAGACCGCGGAGCACTTCGCCGCCTACGCCGAGGTCGTGGCCGGGCGCCTGGGGGACAGGGTGCGGCACTGGACCACGCTCAACGAACCCCTGTGCTCGGCCTGGATCGGCCACCTGGAAGGCACCATGGCCCCCGGCCTGACCGACCTGACGGCCGCCGTCCGGGCCTCCTACCACCTGCTCCTCGGCCACGGCCTGGCCGCACAGGCGATCCGCGCCGCGTCCCCGTCCGCCCAGGTCGGTCTGGTCACCAACCTCTCCACGATCCACGCCGCCACCGACAGCCCGGAAGACCTCGCCGCCGCCCACCGCATGGACGGCCACACCAACCGCTGGTGGCTCGACCCGGTCCACGGCCGCGGCTTCCCTGCCGACATGCGCGAGGTCTACGGCGTCGAACTCCCCGAGCGGGACGGCGACCTGTCGTTGATCGCCGCTCCCCTGGACTGGATCGGCCTCAACTACTACATGCCGATCACCGTGGCCGACGACCCCAACGGCCCGGCGCCACGGGCCCGTCAGGTCTCCCGGCCCGGCGTCCCCCGCACCGGCATGGGCTGGGAGATCGACGCCGACGGCATCGAGGCCCTCCTGCTCCGCCTCACGCACGAGTACGGCGCACGCAAGCTCTACGTCACCGAGAACGGCTCCGCCTACCCCGACGTCGTACGCCCCGACGGCACGGTCGACGACCCCGAACGCCAGCGGTACCTGACCGACCACCTGGCCGCCTGCGCCTCCGCCGCCCGCAGGGGCGCCCCGCTGGCCGGCTACTTCGCCTGGTCCCTGCTCGACAACTTCGAGTGGGCCTACGGCTACGACAAGCGCTTCGGCCTGGTCCACGTCGACTACCGGACCCAGAAGCGCACGATCAAGGGCACGGGGTACCGGTACGCGGACATCATCCGGGCGCACGGGGAAAGGGGCCGCAAGGCCGCCTGAGCACGGACGCCTGAGCGCGGACACCTGAGCGCGGACGCGTGGGCGCAGACGGCGGTGTGCGGCGGCTTTCGGGCGCTCGGCGGCCAGTGCGGCGGCCGGGCGCTCGCAGGGGTCGCGGAGAGCGCTCGTACGGGACGTCAGCGCATGTCCGCCGCGTCGAGCAGGGTGGTCACCGTGGGAGCGAGGAGCCCTCCCGCCTTGTCGGCCTTGATTCCCGCACGGGCGCTGGCGCCGTCGAAGACCAGGATCAGCTGCCGCGCCAGCAGGTCCGGGTCGCTCGCCCCGCCCCGTTCGGCCTCGGCGCGGAAGAAGGCTGTCACGTTCTCCTTGACCCGGCGGGCCACCCGGCTCGCGGGGTGGCTCTGGTCCTTGAGCTCGATCTGCGCGACGAGGTACCGGCAGCCCTGGAAGTCGGGTGTGGCCGCCTGTGATTCCGCCTGTTCGAAGACGTGCAGGATCCGCTCGCGGGGTGGGCGGTCGTCGTCCGCCGTGGGAAGGAGTGCCGCCACATAGGAGGTGGCCCGCTCCTCCAGGCTCGCCGCCAGCAGCTCGCCCTTGCTCTCGAACAGCTGGTACATGGAGCGCTTCGACACCCCCGCCGCCTTGCACAGCGCGTCGACGCCGATGTTGACGCCGTCTCGGTAGGTCAGCGTGGCCGCTGCCTCCAGCAGCCGCTCTCGGGAGTTTGGCTTCGCCTCGGTGGTCATAGTGGCCTCGGTGGTCATAGTGCGAGGTTAACTCCGATCCGGCCCCTTGGAAACCGATCGGTTTACGTTCTGGGGGGCACCGGCTCCGAGATGCCCCTGTCTTCCTGTGTCTTCCTGTGTCTTCCTGTGTCTTCCTGCGCTGAACAGTGCCTTGGGAGCACCGGTCAGCGCAGGGCGTCGGTCACCACGGTGGAATCGGGCTCAGTGGGCGATCACGGGCTCGCCCTCCGACTGCGCCAGAGGCGCGTTCGGTATCAGCAGCGCCGAAAGGACGGCACCGGCCACGAAGAACCCGGCGCCCCACGCCAGAGTGGCCGTGTAGCCCTCGACCCCGGCCTGCGCCGCGGCCAGCGCGCTGGGCTTGTGCGAAGTCAGGTAGTCGGTCGCGGCCGACGAGGCAACGGTGGTCAGCAGTGCCGTACTGATGGAGCCGCCGATTTGCTGACCGGTGTTGATCAGTGCCGAGGCGACGCCCGAATCCTCGTGGTGTATGCCGGCGGTGGCCCCCTGGAAGGCGGTGGTCATCACCCCGCCGAGGCCGAGACCCAGCAGGATCATGCCGGGCATGATGTGGGCGGCGTAGGTGCTGTCCAGCTTGAGTTGGGTCAGCAGGGCCATGCCGGAGGCGGCGACCAGGAAACCGGCACTGACCACGATCTTCGGGCCGACCCTGGGCAGCAGCAGCGCGGGCGCCGTGGTCGACGCGGCGACGATGCCCCCGACCATCGGCAGGAACGCCAGACCCGTCTTGATCGGCGAGTAGCCGATGCTGGCCTCCAGGTAATAGGTCAGGAAGAGGAAGATCGAGAACATCCCCATTCCGATGACGAACACCGCCAGGAACGAACCACCGCGGGTCCGGTCCAGCACGAGGCGCAGCGGCAGCAGCGGATGCGCGACCCTGGACTCCAGCCACACGAACACCGCGAGCAGCACCACGCCGGTGATCACGGAGCCCAGGGCGACCGGGTCGGTCCAGCTGGTGGATTCGACGTGCGCGAATCCGTAGACGATGGCGAACAGTGCCGCGCTCACCACGACGGTGCCGGGAATGTCGAGCTTGGGCCGCTCGGTGACCGCGGGCTTGGCCAGCAGGAGCACCGCACCGACCAGTGCGACGGCCGCGAAGACGACGTTCACGTACATCACCCAGCGCCATGACGCCCATTCGGTGAGCATGCCGCCGAGCAGCAGCCCGATCGCTCCGCCCGCACCGGCCAGTGCGCTGAAGATGCCGAACGCCTTCGGCCTCTCGGCCGGGTCGGTGAACGTCACGCTGAGCAGGGAGAGTGCCGCGGGGGCGAGCAGTGCGGCGAAGAGTCCCTGGGCCACACGTGCCGTGACGAGGATGCTGAAGCTGTTGGCCGCACCGCCGAGGACGGATGCGCCCGCGAAACCGATCAGTCCGGTCACGAAGGTGGTGCGTCGGCCGAACAGGTCGCCGAGCCGGCCACCGAGCAGCAGCAGGCTGCCGAACGCCAGGGCGTAGCCCGTGATGACCCACTGCCGGCTGCCGTCGCTGAAACCGAGGTCGTGCTGGGCCGCGGGCAGCGCGATGTTCACGACGGTCGCATCGAGCGTGACCATGAGCTGCGCCGTGCCCAGCACGACAAGCACCCACCAGCGCACGGCAGGTGAGCCGCGGCGGCCCGAGTCTGTTTTCCCGGAGGCGGGCGCCGCCCCACGATCGAAGGTGGTACTCACTGTTCCCCTTAGTCGCTGGTCATCGGCCGAC
Organism: Streptomyces sp. NPDC005303; assembly: GCF_040607335.1. Lineage (NCBI taxonomy): Bacteria > Bacillati > Actinomycetota > Actinomycetes > Kitasatosporales > Streptomycetaceae > Streptomyces > Streptomyces sp. NPDC005303. The sequence continues at coordinate 70,283 of NZ_JBEXGM010000001.1, forward strand.
CGCCGGTCGGAAACCGATCTGTTTCCACTCAGGAAAACAGATCGGTTTCCATGGCGCAAGTTCCTTGGGTCCGTGGGCGTGGAACGCCTCGGCGAAGCGGCGGGTCGGGCGGGCTTGCGCTCGGAAACCGATCGGTTTACGGTAATGGAAACCGGACGGTTTCGTGCTCGCCGACGGCATCTCACGGCAGGTCGAGGCGGCTCTCACCGGCCCTCTGGCCGACCTTCACCCCACTGGCCAAGCAGCCCCTTCACACCCAAGGAGTCGGCGACATGCCCACCCAGGCCTCACGTCCCACGATCGACATCCCGGGGACCACCAGCCACACCATCGCCCCCCGCGCCGGACAGCACGGCCGCGAGGGAACCCTGCGTTACCTCAAGGCGGGCGCCGGAGCCCCCCTCGTCCTCCTGCACACCGTGCGCACCCAGGCCGAGCACTTCCGCCGCCTCATCCCGCTGATCGCGGACCGGTACACCGTCTACGCCCTCGACCTGCCGGGGATGGGCTACTCCGAGATCGTGCCCGGGGCGTCGTACGACGAGCCGGCCATGCGCGCGGGCGTCGAGCGACTTCTCACCGAACTCGACCTGCACGACGTGACGTTGGTCGGTGAGTCGATGGGGGCGGTGCTCGCCCTGACCACCGCGGCCGACCTGCCGGAGCGGGTACGGCGCGTCGTCGCGGTCAACGCCTACGACTTCCGCGGTGGGATCGCCCGCTCCAGCCTCCTCGCCCGCGTGGTGGTCAGCGGTGTCCTCGCGCCCGGAGTCGGCCCGGTGATCGCCGGTGTGGAGCCCAAGCCCGCCCTCCGCGCGATCCTGCAGGGCGGCCTCGGCGACAAGAGCGCGCTGCGGGAGGACTACGTGGACGAACTCCTCCAGGTCGGGCGCCGCCCCGGCTACCCGACCGTCGCCCGGGCCGTGTACCAGGCCCTGCCCAGCCTCATCGCGGCCCGCTCGCGCTACCCCGAGGTCAAGGCGCCGATCCACTTCGTCTACGGCGAGAAGGACTGGTCCCGCCCCTCGGACCGGGAGGCGAACCGGCAGCTGCTGCCCGCCGCCGACTTCACACAGGTCCCGAAGGCCGGCCACTTCATCGCCCTGGAACGCCCCGACGTACTGGCCGACCTGCTGAACGCGGCGGCCTGACAGCCCCGAGAGTGCCGGGATCACCCCCGTTCGGTTCGACCACATCCGGGGCGAACACCTCGTCCGCCCCGGCGACGTCGCCGGTGTCGCAGAGCTCCAGTTCGCGCGCGGCGAGCGTGATGTCCTCCGCGGTGTGGGGGGTGGGCTGTTACCGCAACAGTTCCCTGACAGAATCAGTTACTTCAGATGCACTGATGGAGGGGATGCGAGTGCGGATCACAACTTCCCGGTCCGGAAATCCGCGCTGCTCTTGAGGACCGCGGAGTCCACCGTCCAGTTCTCCGGCTGGACCCTTTCCCAGAGACTTCCCTTGCCGGATTCCCGGCCCAACTGGTCTTCTCGGCGGAACCACTCCTCGGCGCTACGGATCCTGTTGGGGTGGATTTCGTCGAGCAGGGCGTAGTCCCTGGTGATGATCCCGTGCTTCCACACGTTCCAGAAGCCGGTGAAGTTGTCCCGGAAACTCATGGTGCTCTTGTCGTCGGGGTCGGCGTTGTATCCGGCAGGGTGGTCGGCGATTCCAGTCAGGTCCGGACTGTTCCAGTACGCGTCCAGATCGGTGTCGATGTACTGTGCCGGATGCCCGGTGACCTTTTCGAACGCTGCCGCCATGTCGGCATAGGTCATGTGCTCGATGGCGACTTCGAGGTCCATGCCATTGGCTCGTTCCGGGTTGTCGAACAGCCAACGGACATAGAAGCCGCAGTCCTCCAGAGCGACGTGGGGGACAGCCCCCTCGCCGAGCGGGACGCGCCAGGTGACGACACCGTCCTCGATGGAGGGTGTCATGGGTGTGAGCGGTGAGATCACCATCTCGATGTAGGGGCCCGAGGTGAAGACCGCCGCTCCCATCCGGTCCCTGTTCTCCTTGTTCTGGAACAGCACCCATTCGGCCATACGGCCCTTGCCGTCATAGTGACCGGTGCGGAACCTGGAGTCGTAGCCCGATTTCTTGAGGGCGTAGTCGAGATTGCCGTAGACGAAGAACTTGATTCCCTCTTCGATCGCCAGCTCGTAACTGCGGATGGCCCAGTAGGTCTCGGTCTTCTCGCCGGTGTTGAATCCGTCGATGTTGATGAACGCCCCGTCACAGCTGCGGAAACCCTCCCGCAGTACGTCCTCGTCGGCGAATGACCCTTCGAGGATGGAGACGTTGCCGAGCGCGAGGAGAGCCTTGGCCCGGGCGGAGTTGGCGTCCCGGGTGAGGACCCGGACGGAATACTTCCTGTCGGCGACGAGGGCGCGGACGATGGGTATTCCCTGGGCCCCCGTGCCGCCTATGACGAAGATGGTGGAGGTGGAATGGGAAGGCATGGTCGTTTACTCCGGGGTCTGGGAGTCGAGAGCGGCGGAAGTGCTCGGCCTGGGTGCGCAGAGTGTGCAGGAGGACGAGAGGAGCTCCGGTGCCCGCCTTGAGGTAGCGCAGGGTTCCCTCGCGGCCGTGCTGTCCGGCGCGGGGGGCGATGGTGTGGCTGGTGGTCCCCGGGATGTGGATCCCGGGACGTGGCTCCTGGGCGGGCATGTCGCCGTTTCCTTCAGCGTGGGCTGCGGATGGGTGAGGCGGATACGTCGGACAGGCGGGGGCGGCGTGCGGCCACGCCCCTCGCTGCGGTCAGCGGCCTACTCGGCCAGCTGGGCGTAGAGGTCGACCAGATCGCCGGCGAGGCCGAGCTTGACCTGGCGGGAGATGTCGTCGGCGAGGACTTCGTGGGCGCCGGTCTCGATGCCGTCGAGGGCGAGTGCGGCGACGGCCCGGGGGTCGGACTTGGGGGCGTCGACGCCCGTGGTCAGGTCGGTGTCGACGTAGCCGACGTGCAGTCCGGTGACGGCGATGCCGCGGGGCTGGAGTTCCAGGCGCAGGGAGTTGGTCTGTGACCACAGGGCGGCCTTGGAGGCGCTGTAGGAGCCGCCGAGGGCGATCCAGGAGAGCACGGAGTGCACGTTGAGGAGGTGGCCGCCGCCGTTGCGCTCGATGACCGGCACGAAGGTGCGGGTGGTGAGGAGCGGGCCGTAGAAGTTGGTCTCGAACTCGCGGCGGACGTCGTCGATGGGGGAGTCGAGGAAGGAGGCGCCGACCGAGGCACCGGCGTTGTTGATCAGCACGGTGACGTCCTGCGCCTGTGCGGCGGCGGCCGCGACGGAGGCGGGGTCGGTGACCTCCAGTGCCACCGGGACCGCGTCGGGGTGCGTCACGGTGCGCGGGTCGCGGGCGGTGGCGTAGACCTTGCCGGCGCCGCGCGCGTACAGCTCCTCCACCAGCGCCTTGCCGATGCCGCGGCTGCCGCCGGTGACGAACACGTTCGCGCCCTTCAATGCGGTCATGACTACCTCCACACATGAGAAAACTGATCGGTTTCCACTACCGTAAACCGATCAGTTTCCATGCGCAAGCCCAGGCGGGGATGAAGGTGGGGGAGCACATGAAAAAAGGCGGGACCCGAAGGTCCCGCCCGCACGTAACGAAGCCCCGGATCAGGGCCAGACAAGGCAATAAGGCTGATGCCCCGCCTCATGCAACCGATGGCTGAAGTCCTGCCACTCGTGCAGCAGCTGGTACACGTTGAACGCGTCCCGCGGGCCGCCCCGGTCCGGGACCGTCGACCAGATGAACGCCGCCGCGCCGACCGCCTCCTCGCCTATGCCGCGCAAGGGGTCCACGACCGTCATGGGGAGCTTGACCACCGCGTAGTCGGGGTGCAGGACGACCAGTTCGAGCGGGGGGACCTTGTGGAGGGGGACGCCCTCGATGCCGGTGAGGACCATCGCCGCCATGGTCTCCGGCTTGATCTTGGTGAACATGCCGTTCATGCCGAGCTCGTCGCCGCCGAGTTCCTCGGGGCGCATCGAGATCGGGACACGGGCCGCGGTCGCGCCGTCGGGCGCGCCGAAGTACTTGTACGTCACCCCCACCCGACCACCATTCCTGCTTCCCGCCCTCAACGGATCGATCCGACGTTCGATACGTCGCTCGTCGCGTTCCGACTCATCCGGGGTGCCCGAGGCGCCGCGTCCCTGACGTGTCTCGGCCGCTTCCTCCGCCTCGCGCCGGTGCCTTCCCCGCCGGGCACGTCGAGGACCCAGGTCATCAGTCCCCTCGCCCAGTCCGCCACCGCGATGCATATCTCCACCCGACTGCTTTTCTAGGACGCGTGGCCCCCGCCGCGCAACCCGATCATCGTGTCAGTGACCTCCCCCACGGCCGCTCGCCGAAACGTGCGTTGAAACACCTGTCCGCGGGATCTTCGCAGCCTCTGAACAGACGGCTCCGTGCCGTCGTCTCCGTGAGCTGTGTGTATCTGCATCCAGTTTCGCAGATCGTGGGGCGCCAGGCGCTTTCGAGGGCTGGCCTACCCTGAGGTAGTCACCGGCAACGGAGTCCGAGAAAGCCGAACAAACCGGAGAAGGTCGGAGTAGTCGCAGGATATGAGTGAATTGCCCTATTCATACGAGGCGCCTGTCTCACAGGCCCTGTTCGACCGCGCGTCCGCCGTCACGCCCGGCGGCGTGAACTCCCCGGTCCGCGCCTTCCGTGCCGTCGGCGGCACCCCCCGCTTCATGGTGTCCGGCACCGGCCCGTACCTGACGGACGCCGACGGGCGCGAGTACGTCGACCTGGTCTGCTCCTGGGGCCCCATGATCCTCGGGCACTCGCACCCGGAGGTCATCGCCGCCGTCCAGGAGGCGGTGTCGAAGGGCACCTCCTTCGGCACCCCGGGCGAGGGCGAGGTCGCGCTCGCCGAGGAGATCGTCGCCCGGGTCGAGCCCGTCGACCAGGTGCGCCTCGTCTCCAGCGGGACCGAGGCCACCATGTCCGCGATCCGGCTCGCCCGCGGCTTCACCCGGCGCACCAAGGTCATCAAGTTCGCCGGCTGTTACCACGGTCACGTCGACTCGCTGCTCGCCGCGGCCGGCAGCGGAGTGGCCACCTTCGCGCTGCCCGACACTCCCGGCGTCACCGGTGCCCAGGCCGGCGACACGATCGTGCTGCCGTACAACGATCTCGAAGCCGTCCACGAGGCCTTCCACCGGCACCCCGGCGAGATCGCCTGTGTGATCACCGAGGCCTCGCCCGGCAACATGGGCGTCGTGCCGCCCCTGCCCGGGTTCAACCAGGGGCTGAAGGACGCCTGTGCGCAGAACGGCGCCCTCTACATCTCCGACGAGGTCATGACCGGGTTCCGGACCAGCCGCAGTGGCTGGTACGGCATCGACGGGGTCAAGCCCGATCTCATGACCTTCGGGAAGGTCATGGGTGGAGGTTTCCCCGCCGCCGCCTTCGGGGGGCGTGCCGATGTCATGGCCCACCTCGCTCCCGCTGGGCCCGTCTATCAGGCCGGCACCCTCTCCGGGAACCCCGTCGCCACCGCCGCCGGCCTCGCCCAGCTGCGGCTGCTCGACGACGCGGCCTACGTCAAGGTCGACGCCGTCTCCCAGCAGATCCAGGCGCTGGTCTCCGAGGCCCTCGGCAAGGAAGGCGTCGCGCACACCGTGCAGAACGCCTCCAACATGTTCTCGGTGTTCTTCACCGAGAGGCCGGTACGCGACTACGAGGACGCCAAGGCGCAGGAGTCCTTCCGGTTCACCGCGTTCTTCCACTCCCTTCTGGAGAACGGCGTCTACCTGCCGCCGTCCTCCTTCGAGTCGTGGTTCGTCTCCACGGCCCACGACGAGCAGGCGGTTCAGCGCATCGCCGACGCCCTTCCGGCGGCGGCCCGAGCGGCGGCGGAGGCCACGGCAGCATGAGCACCCCGACCAACAGCGACATCACCGTCGTCCACCTCATGCGCCACGGTGAGGTCGCCAACCCCGACGGGGTGCTGTACGGCCGTCTCGCCGGCTACCACCTCTCCGAGCTCGGACGGCAGATGGCCGACCGGGTCGCCGAGCACCTCGCCCCCCGGGACGTCACCTATGTCTGCGCCTCCCCGCTGGAGCGGGCGCAGGAGACCGCCACGCCGATCGCCAAGGCCCACGGCCTCGACCTCGCGACCGACGAGCGGCTCATCGAGGCGGAGAACGTCTTCCAGGGCAAGACCTTCGGTGTCGGCGACGGAGCGCTGAAGAACCCGGACAACTGGAAGCACCTCGTCAACCCCTTCAAGCCGTCCTGGGGAGAGCCGTACGTCGACCAGGTCGTCCGGATGAAGGGCGCGCTGGACGCGGCCAGGGACCGGGCGCGCGGGCACGAGGCGGTGCTGGTGAGCCATCAGCTGCCGATCTGGATCGTGCGGTCGTACGTCGAGAAGCGGCGGCTGTGGCACGACCCGCGCAAGCGGCAGTGCACGCTCGCGTCTCTTACTTCCTTCACGTATCAGGGTGACCGGATCGTGTCCGTGGGGTACAGCGAGCCGGCGATCGATCTGGTGCCGGTGCATCTCCGGGCCGGGGCCAAGCCGGTGAAGGGTGGGTCCAAGGGGTTCGGGGCGTAGTCGGTTCGTGGGGGGCTGCTGCGCCGTCGTGGCTGGTCGCGCCCACGCGGCGGAGCTGCATATCCATACGGCCCCGCGCCCCTTCGGGCGCGTCTCTGTTACCGAATCCGGAAAAAGTGCCGGAACCCGCTCCTTCGTCACGTCCTCTGACTGGGTGACCACCAGAGAACGTGACGAATCGGGGAAGCATGCACTCTCTCACCCGAAGGGGAGCAATAGGCCTGGGCGCGGGCGCCGCGGCCGCCGTAGGGCTTTCGGGGTGTGGAACCCTCACCGGATCGGACGGGGACGGGGCGGACGGGGTGACCCACGCCGCCGGCTCCAGGCCCAGCAAGAAGCCGGTCACCGTGCGCCCCATCGGCGACGGCTCCACCTCCTTCACCGGCAAGCAGCCCCACCAGCCCGGCAAGCCGGTGCCGCTGGAGCCCGGCCAGACCCCGCCGCAGTTCGTGATCTTCTCCTGGGATGGCGCCGGCGAGGTCGGCAACGGCCTCTTCCCGCGCTTCCTCGACCTCGCCAGGAAGCACGACGCGCACATGACCTTCTTCCTCTCCGGGCTGTATCTGCTGCCCGAGTCGAAGAAGCGGCTCTACGACCCCCCGAACAACCCCCGCGGCGCCTCCGACATCGGCTACCTCACCGACGAGCACGTCAAGGCGACCCTCACCAACGTCCGCCGGGCCTGGCTCGAAGGGCACGAGATAGGCACCCACTTCAACGGCCACTTCTGCTCGGGCTACGGCACCGTCGGCAATTGGACACCGGCACAGTGGCGCTTGGAGATCCAGCAGGCGAAAGCTTTCGTCAAGGAGTGGCGCACCAACACCGGCTGGACCGACCTGCCCGCGCTGCCCTTCGACTACGACAAGGAACTCGTCGGCGGCCGCACCCCCTGCCTCCTCGGCCAGGACAACCTCTTGCCCACCGCCCGCGAGCTCGGCTGGCGCTACGACGCCTCCTCGCCCGGCGGCCGCCAGGTCTGGCCCGAGAAGAAGAACGGCATCTGGGACCTGCCGCTGCAGGCGATACCGTTCCCCGGCCGCGGCTTCGAGGTCCTGTCCATGGACTACAACATGCTCGCCAACCAGTCCATCAACTCGACCAACGCGCCCGCCTACAACTACCCGGCCTGGCGCGAGCAGTCCGCCGGGGCCTACATCGCCGGCTTCCAGCGGGCCTACGAGACCAACCGCGCCCCCTTCTTCGTCGGCAACCACTTCGAGCACTGGAACGGCGGCATCTACATGGACGCCGTCGAGCAGGCCTTCAAGCACATCGCGCGGGAGAAGGAGAAGGGCGCGGACGTCCGCATGGTCTCCTTCCGGCAGTTCGTCGACTGGATGGACGTACAGAAGCCGGAGGTGCTCGCCCAGCTCCGCACGCTGGACGTCGGCCAGGAGCCGGCGGGCGGCTGGAAGTCCTTCCTCAAGGCGCCCTCGACACCCTCCTCGACGGCCTCCTCGAACGCTGCCTGAAATGCGGGTTTCCGCCCGCAAGGGGGGTGCGCAAGATCCCCGGAACGGGCATGCGAAACTTTTCACATGAGTGCCGCCAGTCGTAGCCGCTCCCGAGTCCGTACCACCCTGCTCACCGCGGGTGCCGCAGCCGCAGCGCTGACCCTGTCCGCCTGCAGCTCGGGCGGCACCTCGGGCGGAGGCGGCGACACCAACTTCATCATGGGCGCGGACGGCATCTCGACCGCCGAACAGGGCGACCGGGGCACCGCCCCCGACCTGTCCGGCAAGACCGTCGACGGGGGACAGCTCGACGTCGCCGACTACAAGGGCAAGGTCGTCGTCCTGAACATGTGGGGCTCCTGGTGCGCCCCCTGCCGGGCCGAGGCACCCAACCTGGAAGCGGTCTACAAGGACCTCAAGGGCAAGGACGTGCAGTTCGTCGGCGTCAACACCCGCGACACCAGCGTCCAGAACGCCCGAGCCTTCGAGAAGGACATGGGCATCACCTTCCCGAGCCTGTACGACCCGACGGGCAAGCTGATGCTCCGCTTCAGCAAGGGCACCCTCAACCCGCAGGCCGTGCCCTCCACGCTCGTCATCGACCGGGACGGGAAGATCGCCGCCCGCTCGCTGGCCGCGCTCAGCGAGAGCAAGCTGCGCAAGATGATCAACCCGGTCCTCGCGGAGAAGTGACGTGAGCGCAGTCGTCACGCTCGCCGCCGAGACGGGCTACAACGGCACCGTCCTCAACGGCGCCCTGCTCGTCGCCCTGCCCATCGCGGTCCTAGGCGGCCTCGTCTCCTTCTTCTCACCCTGTGTCCTGCCGCTGGTCCCCGGCTATCTGTCGTACGTCACCGGCGTCACCGGCACCGATCTGGCCGAGGCCCGACGCGGCCGGATGGTCGCCGGCGCCTCCCTGTTCGTGCTCGGCTTCACCGCGGTGTTCGTCTCCAGCGGGGCGCTGTTCGGCTACTTCGGCCAGACGCTCCAGGAGAACCAGGGCGTGCTGTCCAAGGTGCTGGGCGTGCTCATGATCCTCATGGGCGTCTTCTTCATGGGCCTGATGCCCTGGATGACCCAGCGGGAGTTCCGCTTCCACAACAAGCCCACCATGGGCCTGGTCGGCGCCCCGCTGCTCGGCGCGCTGTTCGGCATCGGCTGGACCCCCTGCATCGGCCCGACCCTCGCCTCGGTGATCGCCCTGTCCTCCCAGCAGGGCAGCGCGGGCCGCGGTGCCATACTGACCGTCGCCTACTGCCTCGGCCTCGGCCTGCCCTTCGTGCTCGCCGCGGTCGCCTTCCGCAAGGCGCTCGGCGCCTTCGGCTGGGTCAAGCGCCACTACGTCTGGGTCATGCGCATCGGCGGCACCATGATGATCGTGACCGGTCTGCTGCTGCTGACCGGCGCCTGGGACCGCCTCGTGCAGGACGTCCAGTCCTGGTCCGCCGGCTTCACTGTGGGGATCTGATCGATGAGCAAGACCACACCCGCCACCCCCGACGCCCCCACCACCGCCGACGCTCCCGTCGGCGACCAGGACCTCGGGGCCGCCGGCTCCCAGCTGTCCACCGCGCCCACCGACAGCCTGAGCATGCCCGCCCTGGGCGTGATCGGCTGGGCCCGCTGGTTCTGGCGCCAGCTGACCTCCATGCGGGTCGCGCTGCTGCTGCTCCTGCTGGTGGCGCTCGGCGCGATCCCCGGCTCGCTGATCCCGCAGACCGGGACCGACGCCACGAAGGTCGCCGACTTCGTCAAGAACAACCCCACCCTCGGGGACGTCTACGGCAAGCTCGGCCTCTTCCACGTCTACAGCTCGGTGTGGTTCTCCGCGGTCTACATCCTGCTGTTCGTCTCCCTCATCGGCTGCATCGTGCCCCGCACCTGGCAGTTCGTGGGGCAGCTGCGCAGCCGGCCGCCGGGCGCCCCCAAGCGGCTGACCCGGCTGCCCGCCTACACCACCTGGCGCACCGAGGCCGAGCCCGAGCAGGTCCGCGAGGCCGCGCTCACCCTGCTGAAGAAGCGTCGCTTCCGCGCCCACCTCACCGGGGACAACGTCGCCGGTGAGAAGGGCTATCTGCGCGAGGTCGGCAACCTCGCCTTCCACATCGCGCTGATCGTGATGCTGACCGCCTTCGCCTGGGGCCAGCTCTTCAAGTCCGAGGGCAACAAGCTGGTCGTCGAGGGCGACGGCTTCTCCAACACCCTCACCCAGTACGACGACTTCAAGTCCGGGAACCTCTTCGACACCGGCGATCTGGTGCCGCTCAGCTTCACGCTGGACAAGTTCACCGGCACCTACGAGACCAGCGGCCCCAACAAGGGCACCCCGCGCCTCTACCAGGCCGCCATCACCTACAGCGAGGGCGCCTACGGCAAGGACCACAAGACCCTCGTCAAGGTCAACGAGCCGCTGGAGATCAGCGACGCGAAGGTCTACCTCACGGCCCACGGCTACGCCCCCCTCATCACGGTCCGGGACGGCAAGGGCAACGTCGTCTTCCACGACGCGGTCGCGATGCTGCCGCTCGACTCCAACGTCACCTCCACCGGTGTGATCAAGGTCCTCGACGGCTACAAGAACCCCAAGGGCGTCAGCGAGCAGCTGGGCATCTCGGCCTTCTTCCTGCCGACCTACACCAAGGGCAGCGAGACGGCCTCCACCTTCCCCGCGCTGAACAACCCGGTGCTCAACCTCACGCCGTACCACGGCGACCTGGGTGTCGACTCGGGCATCCCGCAGAGCGTGTACCAGCTCGACAAGTCGCATGTGAAGGACTTCAAGGACGCCAAGGGCCAGGAGCTCAGGGAGAACCTGAAGCCCGGCCAGACCATGAAGCTCCCGAACGGCGCCGGCTCGGTCACCTACGAGGGCACCAAGCAGTGGGCGAACTTCCAGGTCGTCCAGCAGCCCGCCAGTGGCTGGGCCCTCGGCGGCGCCCTCACCGCGATCTTCGGCCTGGCCGCGTCCCTGTTCATCCAGCGCCGCCGGGTGTGGGTGCGGGCGGTGCGCGGCGACGACGGGGTGACGGTCGTGGAGATGGCCGGCCTCGGCCGCAGCGAGTCGGCGAAGGTGCCTGAAGAGCTGGGCGAGCTGGCGGGGATCCTGTACGACCAGACCCCGGCCGAGTCGACCCACCCAGGGGCGCGGGGAACCGCGCGACAAGCCCCCACGGACCCGCAGCCGACCGACGACATCGAACCCCGAGAAGCACCCTCTGAAGGGTCTGAAAAGTGACTCTCGCCACCGCCACCAACGAGCACCTCGCCAACATCAGCAACACGCTGATCTACTCCTCCATGGCCGTCTACACCCTGGCCTTCTTCGCCTACATCGCCGAATGGCTCCTCGGCAGCCGCAGCAAGGTCGGCCGGACCGCCGCCGCGCTCACCGCCGACACGAAGGCCAAGGCCAAGGCGCCCGCCGTCACCGTGAACCAGGGCGGCAGCACCGCCGTACTGGAGCGGCCGCAGGTCGTGGTGCGGTCGGCGGCAGGGTCGCGGGACGTGCCCGACGGGCCCGGGGCACACGGTGGGGACGAGCAGGGCGACCTCTACGGGCGTATCGCCATCTCCCTCACGGTGCTCGCCTTCCTCGTCGAGCTCGGCGGGGTCGTCGCCCGCGCGGCCTCGGTGGAGCGGGCGCCCTGGGGCAACATGTACGAGTTCAACATCACCTTCTCCACGGTGGCCGTCGCCGTGTACCTGGGGCTGCTGGCCCTGAAGAAGAACGTGCGCTGGCTCGGGCTGTTCCTGGTCACCACGGTCCTCCTCGATCTCGGCCTCGCCGTCACGGTCTTGTACACCGCCAGCGACCAGTTGGTTCCCGCCCTTCACTCGTACTGGCTGTACATCCACGTCTCCACCGCGATCTTCTGCGGCGCGGTGTTCTACGTCGGCGCGGTCGCCACGATCCTGTACCTCTTCAAGGACAGCTACGAGAACAAGATCGCGTCCGGCGGCACCCCCGGCAGGTTCGCCAACTCCGTCCTCGACCGGCTGCCGGCCTCCGCGAGCCTCGACAAGTTCGCCTACCGCGTCAACGCGGCCGTCTTCCCGCTGTGGACGTTCACGATCATCGCGGGCGCGATCTGGGCCGGCGACGCCTGGGGCCGCTACTGGGGCTGGGACCCGAAGGAGACCTGGTCGTTCATCACCTGGGTCGCCTACGCCTGCTACCTGCACGCCCGTGCCACGGCGGGCTGGAAGGGCCGCAAGGCCGCCTACCTGGCGATGATCGCCTTCGGCTGCTGGCTGTTCAACTACTACGGCGTCAACATCTTCGTCTCCGGAAAGCACTCGTACGCAGGCGTCTGAGCCCTCGACGGGCCACCCTGGTGTCATGACCGGTTTTGTGGAACAGGGCAGCAGCCAGACGCACGGCGGCACCCGCATCCTGCACTTCCTGGTGCGGCTGCCGGCGCCCATGGAGACGGTCTGGCCGGCGGTGGCCACCGCGGAGGGGCTCGCGGCCTGGTGGACCGGTCCCGCGGAACTCGAACCCCGGCTCGGCGGCGCGGTCGTGCTGCCGGGCCTCGGGCCGGGGCAGATCACCGCGTGGGACGTGGACCGGATCGCCGAGTACACGCTGGAACGGGACGGGCGGGTCCGGTTCCATCTGGAGCGCGACGGCGACGACGGGGCGGTGCTGCGCTTCACGCACGAACACGAGGGGGAGGGCGAGACCGAGCCCGCATGGCGGGCCCGGTTCGAGCGTCTGCTGGAAACCCTCGGCCCCGCCCTATGACCCCCGCCCTATGAGGGCGGCAGGCACTCCTTCGTCGGCGGCTTCCCCTCCGGCCAGGCGATCCGTACGAAGCGGGCCGTGCCCTGCGGGGTCAGTTCCACGATAGGGACGGCCTTGTCGTACGGGTTGCCGTGGTTGTCGAGGCAGATCCAGCCGCTCGCGCCGTCGACGCGCTGCTGGGTGCCCTTGATGAGCCGCCACTCGTTGCGGACCTCTTCGAGGGTGGGGATGTCCTTGGTGCCCTTGGCGAACCGGATGCCCTGGTACGTCAGCCGCATCGCGTCGTAGGCGATGATCAGCTGGCCGTCCTCCAGGTCGACGTCACCGATCGGGCCCACCTTGTCGCCCTGGCCCGCCAGTACCAGCTCCTGGAGGACCTTGGCGTCCGCGGTCGAACCCCCGGTCGCGGGCGGGGACTTCAGCCACGCGTCCGGGTGGCCGAGCGCGGTGTAGCGGACGGTGAGGTTGCGGTTCAGGGCGTCCCGGTCCAGGTCCTTGTCGCCGGTGAGGTAGGACGCCTCGTCGCCGGTGAGCAGGGTCAGCCTGCGCTTCTGGCAGCCGCGTTCGCCGAGCGCGTTGATGAACTGGCGTAGCTGGGTGTGGCGTCCGGCGAACAGGATGGTGTCGGTGCCGGCGTCCGTGTCGCAGACCAGGTGGGTGATCTGCTCGAAGTCGTTGGCGGTGGAGCCCTCCAGGCTGCGGTCGTCGGGCGGGTTGAACGACCAGGGGGCGTACGGCGATCCCTTGAGCAGTTTCTCGAAGGAGCGCTGGAGTGTCAGCGAGTACGGGTCGCCGTTGTCCTTGTCGTCCGCCTTCTGGTCGTAGACCAGGACCGCCTTGTCGGCGGCGACCCGGGCGAAGGAGGTGAGCGCGCGGGCCTCGTCGGTGTTGGTGGGGGCGACCCGGGCGAGCCCGGGGAAGGGGTCCTTGCCGCGCTGGCCGTTGGCGAGGTTGTCGGCGGTGATGGAGGTGCCGACCACCGCGATGCCGCGGGCGGTGAGTGCGGTGACGGCCCGTTTGTTGTTGGCGGTGCTCAGCCCGACCCCGGCGACCGCCCGCAGCCGGTCCTTCCCCCCGGTCATGCTCTCCAGCTGGTCGACGGTGTGCTCCCAATGGGCGCCGGTGGCACCGGGGTTGGCGAGCACCAGCCGGATCGCGGGGACGGTCCCGTTGGACCGGTGGTTGGCCTGGTACTGCGCGAGGTACGCGCCCTGGAGCTCGTGCAGCACGTCACCGAGGTTGTCGGCGTCGGTCGCGGTGAAGGGCTCCAGCAGGGCCACGGTGACGTACGGGCCCTTGATGGACCTGTTCTCGCGGTCGATCGCCCGGACGACCGGCCGCAGCGGGGCCCTGCCCCAGTCGTAGGCGGTCGCCGAGACGCCCACGCACTCGTCGTCGCCCTCCGCTCTGACGACCCCGGCCGCGCAGGAGCGGTCGTCGTGGGCGAGGGTGCGGACGGCGAGCACCAGGCCCGCGGTCACCACCACGGCGAGCACGATCGCGATGTACCGGCGCAGCGGAATCTCCCACACGCCCTCCCGCAGCCACGTTCCGAAGCCCCTGCCGGCCATCACGCCTCCCCCTCGCCGTCGCTGTCGTCGTCGTCCGGGATGCGCAGCGGCCGCCCCGCCAGGGCGTCCTCGGGCCAGTCCCGGGAGGCCCTCCACAGCAGCGCATTGCCGGCCGGGCGCAGGTTGGACAGCTGCTCCAGCTCGAAGCGCAGCCGGTCGCAGACCTTCGGGTCGGGCAGCGCGAGCGGGTCGGTCAGCTGCCACACGGCGTGCAGCAGCCGTCGTATCCGCAGGTGCAGTACGGGGTCCGCTTCGGCCATGGAGTCCGGCACCCGCTGTGCGGCGTCCGTGTGGCCGAGCGCGATCGCCGCACGCCGGTCGTCGCGGGCCGCGAAGTCGTGGCCCTCGGCGTCGTGCGCGTGGAAGTACGGCGCCGAGGCGACGAAGCGCAGGGTGCGCAGCCAGGTGCGGGTGTCCAGGGCGGTGAAGGTGTCACGCAGGTGGGCGACGGCCGACTCCGTGGTGCCGAGGGCGAGTTCGTGGTGCAGGCGGTAGCGGGCGCGGGTCTCGTCCGGGCCGGTCGGCGCGTAGTACCCGATCAGCGTCTCGTGGGCCTCGCGCCAGCGCCCGTGGTCGGCGGAGCGGTGGTGCAGCCGGAGCAGCAGCAGCGTCCGCACGAAGGGATCGCCGACGAACCGGCCCGGCACCTCCGGCAGCCCCTCCTCGACGAGCCGGGTCTGCAGGGCCCGTACGTCGGCCGGCCCGAAGTCGTCCGGCAGGAGGGCCTCGGCGAGCGCGGTGGCGGAGTCGTGGTCGTGGGCGGCGGCCAGCACGGTCAGCTCGTCCAGCCGGTCGGCGGGCACGAGCCGGTCCAGGAGTTCGACGTAGGCGGGCCTGCCGTCGCGGTCCTCGTGCAGCCGTACGTCCGAGGTGAGCAGTTCGCCGAGGTAGGCCGTGCCGTTCTGTGCGGCGGACTCGGTGAGCAGCGTGATGCCGAGCGGGTTGCCGCCGGTCAGCCGGTGGACGGCGTGCGGCAGTTGGGGCGGCACCTGGTGCTCGTCGACGATGTGCAGGGTGTCGTCGGCGGTCAGCGGCGGCAGGGAGACCACTAGGGCGCGCGAGGAGGGCGAGGCGGGGTCGGGCGTCCAGTCGGTGCGCCGGGCGACCTCGGGGAGGGTGTGCCGTACGGCGTTGCGCAGGGCGGGGCGGCCGGTGCCGCGCAGCGCGGTGATGAAGACGACCTGGTCGGCGATGCCCTCGGAGCGGTCGCGCAGGACGGGGTCGGTGAGGCCGGGGCCGGGCGCGGCCTGGGCGTTGTCGACGAGGACGAGGGGGCGGCCCAGGCGCTGCATGCGGGGCAGTACGCCGGTGTAGGCGTCGGTGAGGTCGGCGAGCAGGGCGCGGACCAGATGGCGCTCGGCGTGCTCGCGGGAGGTGCCGCCGGCTCTGAAGTGCCCGGACAGCAGCATGAGTCCGCGCCGGGCGTTGCGGCTCGCGTTGGGGTAGTCCCGCCACCAGGTGGCCGCGCGCTGCTGGCGGCGGTGGACGAAGCTGTCGGAGATGGACTCCAGGGTCGCCTCGATGGCGGAGGACAGCAGCGGCCCGGTGCCGGTCGCGGCGGCGGCGACGTTGGCGGCGACCCGCCCGGCCCAGCGCCCGGCGAACCCGGCGATCCACGACCCGCTCTCGTTGAGCAGCAGGATCCGCTCGACCTCGCGCCGGATCCGTTCCGAGTCGGCGTCCCGCCACCCTCCGGCGGCGACCGCGACCAGGCCCGACATCAGCCGCGGGAAGGTGATCCGCCCGGCGCCGGTCACCGGCTCCGCGAGCTGTTCGGCGATCACCAGCAGCGCCTGCGACACCGGCGACCAGGCCTCGGGGTCCCGGCCCGCGGGCGGCGCCCCGAACTCGGCGGCCTCGCAGTCGATCAGGGCGACCGGGGTGTGCCCCTGGTAGGCCCGCCGCAGCTCGGCGAGCAGGGCGCTCTTGCCCGTGCCGCGGGCGCCGGTGAGCACGACGAAGGGGAGTTCCTGCGGATGTTCCACCGCGACGGCCCGGTGCTGGTGCGGCCGCAGTCCCACGAGCCGTGGTGCGAGCCCCGGTGATTCCGTGTCGAACAGCGCCCCGCGCCCGTGCAGCTGTCTGTGCACCCGCATTCCCCCCATGCGCGCTGTGTATCAATTACAGGGTACGGAGGGGGAGTTGGTTCGGACTAGATCGCGTGATGTCCGTTGAGTTACGAAAGTGTCGCTACCGGACGCTCAGGGGTCCGCTCGGAGTACGAGTTCCAGCAGCCCCGGGAACCGTGCGTCGAATTCCGCCCGCCGCAGCCGGTTGACGCGCCGCGGCCCCTCGTCCCGCTGCTCGACGAGCACGGGCAAGCTGTCGCTGCGGGTCGGTGCCTGACCGGCGTGCGGGGCCGTCCGGCTGCTGGACATTTCGCGGGGAATTTTGACACGGTGGGGTGCGCCGGCCCGTAATCGAACACGTGGTCGATGACGCCTTTCGGGAGGCCCGTCGTGTCCCTCTCCTTCTATGCCGAGCAGAGCGTGTTCTCCGACCCGGGCGAACTCGCCGGTCTCTACGACGGGTTGCCGCGCGATCCCGCGCAACTGGCACGTCTCGTATGGGATGTGATGATCCATCGGCTTGAAGCCGACCTCTTCGGTCACACCCATCCTGCCGACCGGCTCCACAACGACGCGGAGTCCCGCTACATCGACGTCGTCCTGCGCCTCCTCACCGAGCGGAACGACGCCCCGCTGACCGTGCGGCGCGAGCCCGGTGACCGGTTCGTCGGGATCTGCCGAGACTTCACGCTGCTGCACGTCTCGCTCCTGCGCCACGTCGGCATCCCGGCCCGGCTGCGGTCCGGGTTCGCCGACTACTTCGGGACGGACGGCTTCCACCACGACCATGTGGTCACCGAGTACTGGGACGCGGAACGGGGCTGGCTGCTGGCGGACGCGCAGCTGACCGACCCCGAGATCACCGCCAACTGGCCGGTGGACTTCGATCCGATGGACGTTCCCCGGTCGCGGTTCCTCGTCGCCGGCGAGGCCTGGCGGGCGATCCGGGAGGGCGGGGCGGACGAGGCCGGCTTCGGGCTGCATCCGCCGACCGAGGGGCCGTTCTTCGGGGAGTGGTTCGTGGCCGGGAACATCCGGCTCGACCTCGCCGCGCTCAACAAGGTGGAGACCTTGCTGTGGGACGTCTGGGGCGAGGACGACGGTGAGCCGGGAACGGCCTTGCCGCAGGCCTCGCGGGAGTTCTACGACCGGGTCGCGCCGGTGGTGAGCGGGGAGGTGTCCTTCGAGGCCGTGCGGCAGCTGTTCGCCGAGGAGGACGGGCTGCGGACGCCGCCGACGGTCACGTGTTACGCGCCCTTCAACGGGCCGCATCAGGTCACGCTGCGTTAAGCGGTTCGCCTGAAGTGCGGCGCCGTCGTGGCCGGTCGCGTCCGCATCCCTGTGGGGCGCTCGACCACCCGGTGTGCGCAGGTCGCCGTCAGCAGCTCGCCCAGCAGGTCCGGGTCGTCTATCTCCAGGCCCAGCAACGACTCGATGCGCTCCAGGCGCTGGTACAGGGACTGGCGGCCTATGTGGAGCAGAGCCGCCGTGCGGGTCGGGGAGCAGCCGTTGCGGAGGTGGACCTCCAGGGTGCGGACCAGGTCGCTCGGATGGGCCGCCTCCCAGGCCAGCAACGGCCCCAGGGCGTGCTGCACCAGGGCCGCCAGGCGTTCCCGGTTGGCGTCCACCCCGCCCCGCGTCAGCTCCCGCTCCAGCGCCAGGGCCCGGGACGAGGTCACCAGCGGGCCCTCGGGGGCGCCCGGTTCGGCCGACGGGACGGTCAACGCGAGTTCCAGTGTCGTACGGGCCGCCCGCAGCGTGTCGCTCCAGCGCAGCCAGCCGCCGTCGGAGGCGGACACGGCGTGCCCCACGGCGACCGTGAGTCCGGGGGCCGCCGTGGTGCGGAAGACCTCCTGGACCGCCTTCACCGGGTCACCGGGGCGGCCGGCCCCGGGCAGGGACAGCAGTGCCAGGACGTCGCCCGGGAACGCGGCCCGCATCGCCCCGGCCCCGCCCAGCAGCCGTACCGCGCGGTCGACGGTGCTCACGTCCCCCGTGCCGTGCAGCGACACCCCGATCAGCCGGGCCCCCGGGCTCGGATGGAACCCGGCGAGCGCCGCCCGCGCCTCCACCTCCGGCTGGTTCAGCGCCGCCCGGTCGGCGAGGTCGGCGAGCAGGGCCGCCGTATGGTCGTCGCCCCACGGCCGTACCACCGAACGGCCGGACAGCCCGCGGGCGACGATCGCCCGGTTGGCGGCCTCCGTGATCCGTACGAAGGGCACGACCCGGTGCATCGCCAGCAGCGGCAGCTCACGGCGGCGGGCCTCGTCGACCACCTCCGGGGGCATCACCGGCAGGGACCGTCCGACCTCCACCGCGAGCCCGGCGGCGCCCCGGGCGGACAGCTCGCGGACGTACCGGCGGCGGACCTCCTCGTCGGGGTCGGTCAGCCCGAAACCGTTGGTGAGCAGGAGCTCGCCGCCGTCCAGGAAGTTCGCGCCCTCGTAGACCTCGCTCGAGTGCACCCAGCGCACCGGGCGGTCCAGCGCGGTGTGTCCGGCCAGCAGTTCGGGCTCGGCGGCCCGGACCGGGTCGAGGGCCAGGATCTCGCGAAGGGTGAGTGCGGGCATGCGCGCCTCCCGACAGTTCGTCCGGCTGTGGGCTGCCGGGAGAGTACTTTCCGCACGTTGCCCTCGTGTTTCGGCCACAGCAGAGTGAGAGACATGGATCAGGCACAGGCACACGAGTGGCTCGCCACCGCCGTCGCGGAGGCCCGCGCCGGGCTCGCCGAGGGCGGCATCCCCATCGGGGCCGCGCTCTACGGCGCCGACGGCACCCTCCTCGGGCGCGGCCACAACCGGCGCGTCCAGGACGACGACCCCTCCACGCACGCGGAGACGGACGCCTTCCGGGCGGCGGGACGACAGCGGTCGTACCGCGGTACGACGATGGTGACCACCCTCTCGCCCTGCTGGTACTGCTCCGGACTGGTCCGGCAGTTCGGGATCGGGCGGGTCGTCGTCGGGGAGGCCACCACCTTCCACGGCGGCCACGACTGGCTCGCCGAGCACGGCGTGGAGATCGTGCTCGTCGACGATCCCGAGTGCGTCCGGATGATGACCGACTTCATCGAGAAGAACCCGGCACTGTGGAATGAGGACATCGGTGAGTGAGCCCCGCATCCCCACCATCGACCTGCGCCCCTGGGTGGACGGCGACGCCGAGACCCGCGCGGCGATCGCCAGGACCGTCGACGAGGCGCTTCGGACGGCCGGATTCCTGCTGGTCACCGGCCACGGAGTCGACCCGGCCCTGCGCACCCGGATCCGGGAGGCGGCGCGGACCTTCTTCCGCCTGCCCGCGGAGACGAAGAGGGAGTACGAGGCGAAGGTCGGCGGCCGCGGCTGGCTCGGCCCGGGCGCCGAGGCCAACGGCTACTCGGAGGGGACCGAGACCCCGCCGGACCTCAAGGAGTCGCTGACCTTCGCGACGCACGAGCCCTTCGAGGACCCGGTCGTCAACGCGGAGTGGTACGCGCCGAACGTCTGGCCCGCCGAGGTGCCGGAACTGCGGACGCTGTGCGAGGAGTACCTGGAGCAAATGGGCGAGCTGGAGAAGCGGCTGCTCTCCCTCCTCGGTGACGCCCTCGGGCTCGAACCCGACTTCTTCTCCCGGCACATGGACCACCCGACCTACGGCTTCAACATCAACTGGTACCCGGGGACCGACGTCATCGGGGAGCCGCAGCCCGGCCAGTTCCGCATCGGCCCGCACACCGACTTCGGCACGGTCACGATCCTCGACCGGCAGGCCGGCAAGGGCGGCCTCCAGGTCTTCACGGACGAGGGCGGCTGGGAGGACGCGCCCTTCGACCCCGACGCCTTCACCATCAACATCGGTGACCTGCTGGCCCGTTGGACGGGGGACCGCTGGCGGTCCGGCCGGCACCGGGTACTGCCGCCGCCGGCCGACGCCCCCGCCGAAGAGCTGATGTCCCTGGTCTACTTCGGCGAGTGCACCCCGGGCACGACCGTCGAGTCCGTCCCGGCACCGGTCGGACGGGTGGCGTACGAACCCGTCGACTCCCACACCTACCTGCGGGCGAAGCTGGACTCGATCACGGTCACCTGAGGAGAGCGCGGTGCGCGCGGGCGGGCTGCACGGTCGTCACCCGACCGGCGACCGGCGCCGCAGCGCCGCGTACAGCACCGCGCTCACCACGAAGCCGACCACGGGCGTGACGTCCCCGAACGACGGCCAGTGCTCCGGTACGTAGCCGACGTAGTCCTCCTGGTTGGAGAAGAGGGGGACGGAGACCGCCACTCCGATCAACAGGGCCGCGAGACCGGGCCAGTTGGTGAAGGCGCGGTCGGTGAGGCGGGCCGTCAGCTGCTCCTGGGGCACCCGCGCCTGCAGCCACCGCTCCACCAGGACCACGCCCAGCCAGGGCGCCACCCAGTACGCGATCACCAGCAGGAACGCCTCGTAGGCCGCCCCCGCGTCGGAGAGCGAGGCCCACGCCGCCGCCGTACCCGCGACCCCGGACACCACGACCAGCACGCTCCGGCTCAGCCAGGCGGGGAGGTTCAGGCCGAAGGAGGCGATCGAGATCGCGCCGGAGTACACGTTGAGGGCGTTGGCCGAGACCCCGCCCAGGATGATCGCGAGCAGGACCAGGTCACCCAGCCAGCCGGGGAGATGGCCGGTGAACGCCGCCGTGGGGGTCGCGTCCTTCGGGGCCGCGATGGTCGCCGAGGCCGCCCCGATCACGGCCACCACGGTGACCGACAGGAACAGGCCCAGCGCCGGGTACAGGACCGTCCTGGCCTTGTTCGCCGTACGGGGGAGATAGCGCGAGTAGTCCGAGGCGTACGGGTTCCAGCCCGCCGCGTATCCCCAGGCCGCGCTGAACGCGAGCAGGAAGCCGCCGATGCCACCGCCGGTGCCGCCCCCGCCGAGATCGGCGTCCTTGAAGGTCCACACCCCGGCCAGCAGGAAGACCACCGCGAGGGCGGGGAAGGCGTACTTCTCGAAGACGTGGACGAAGTTGTGGCCGATGAAGCCGATCAGGATCTCGGCGGCCACCACGAGGAGGAGGGACGGCAGCGGGCGCAGCCCGGTCAGGGTGTTGAGCGCGAAGGCCGCGCTGACGCTGTTGACCGCGAACCAGCCGACGCCCGCCACCAGGCCGTTGGCCGCGGCGGGCAGGATGTTGCCGCGGTGCCCGAAGGAGAAGCGGCCGATCACCATCTGCGGCACCCCGAACCGGGGTCCGTCCAGGGACAGGACGCCCTGGGTGATCGCGCCGAGGGCGGTGCCGAGCACGATGGCGGCCGTGGCCTGCCAGAAGCTCAGGCCGAAGAAGAGGACCGCGATCACGCCGATGAAGACGGTCGCGAACTCGATGTTCGGGGAGGCCCAGGTCCACAGCAGCTGGAGCGGGCCACCGTGGCGTTCGGCCTCGGGGATGGGTTCCGAGCCCGCCGTCTCGACGGCGATGACCTTGTCACCGTATGCGGGAGCGAGGGTGCCGGCGGAGTCGGCGGGAGCTGTCGTCATGCGAGGTAAGTGTCCGGTTCCCGCCGGGCCCCGCCCAGGGGCGCATTGTCCGCTTTCGGGGCCTCGGCGGCGTACAAGGTGTAGGTGTCGCCCAGGTGCCGGGTCAGCTGTCCCTGGGGCCCTCGCCCTGCTCCCGGCGCTTGAGCTCCTCCTCGCGGCGGCGCAGGTCGGCCTCCCAGTCCTTCAGCAGGGCCTCGTCCTTCTTGTGTTCGGCCTTGAGGGAGTTCAGGAACTCGGGGTTGTCGTCGGGGGCGACGTACTCCATGCGGTGGTTGCGGTGCCACTCGGAGGGGGTGCGGCCGTTCACCGGCGGGGTACGCAGCTTGCCCGCGGCGAGCCAGGCGATCGGGCCGACGATCCAGAAGAGCAGGATGATGAAGACCCAGGCGATCTTGGGAAGGTGCTTCGCCTCGTCCTCGGGGGTGTTGAGGCAGTCGATGAACGCGTAGATGGTCAGCGCCAGCGGAATCAGGTACATCAGCAGCCGGAACATGTGCTTTTGGCCCCCCAGGGAACGTTGTGTGGAGCCTGTGACGGGCCCCTGACGGGGTCAGGGTAGCGGCTCGGGGATACTTGACCCCATGGCTTACGACGATCTTCGCTCCCTGCTCAGGGCACTGGAACGCGAGGGAGACCTCAAGCGGATCAAGGCCGAGGTCGACCCGTATCTGGAGGTCGGGGAGATCGTCGACCGCGTGCAGAAGGCGGGCGGCCCCGCGCTCCTCTTCGAGAACGTCCGCGGGTCCGCGATGCCGCTCGCGATGAACGTCTTCGGGACCGACCGGCGGCTGCTGAAGGCCCTGGGCCTGAAGTCGTACGGCGAGATCTCCGAGAAGATCGGCGGGCTGCTGCGTCCCGAACTGCCGCACGGCTTCGTGGGTGTGCGCGAGGCCTTCGGGAAGCTCGGCGCGATGGCGCACGTCCCGCCGAAGAAGGTGAAGTCCGCGGGCGCCCCGGTCCAGGAGGTCGTCCTCACCGGGGACGACGTGGACCTCGACCAGCTCCCGGCCCTCTTCACCTGGCCGCAGGACGGCGGGTCCTTCTTCAACCTCGGACTCACCCACACCAAGGACCCGGAGAGCGGGATCCGCAACCTCGGTCTGTACCGCCTGCAGCGCCACGACAAGCGCACCATCGGCATGCACTGGCAGATCCACAAGGACAGCCGCAACCACTACCAGGTCGCCGCCCGGCGCGGAGAGCGCCTCCCGGTCGCGATCGCCTTCGGCTGCCCGCCCGCCGTCACCTACGCCTCCACGGCCCCGCTCCCCGGGGACATCGACGAGTACCTCTTCGCCGGGTTCATCGCGGGCAAGCGGATCGAGATGGTGGACTGCAAGACGGTGCCGCTCCAGGTCCCCGCGCAGGCCGAGGTCGTCATCGAGGGCTGGCTGGAGCCGGGCGAGATGCTGCCGGAGGGGCCCTTCGGGGACCACACCGGGTTCTACACCCCGCAGGAGCCGTTCCCGGCGCTGAAGATCGACTGCGTGACGATGCGGAAGCGGCCGCTGCTCCAGTCGATCGTCGTGGGCCGCCCCCCGACCGAGGACGGACCCCTCGGCCGTGCGACCGAGCGCTTCTTCCTCCCCCTGCTGAAGATCATCGTCCCGGACATCGTGGACTACCACCTGCCCGAGGCGGGCGGCTTCCACAACTGCGCGATCGTGTCGATCGACAAGAAGTACCCGAAGCACGCGCAGAAGGTGATGCACGCGGTCTGGGGGGCACACATGATGTCGCTGACCAAACTGATCGTGGTCGTCGACGCCGACTGCGATGTGCACGATCTGCACGAGGTCGCCTGGCGGGCGCTGGGCAACACCGACTACGCCCGTGACCTCTCGGTCGTCGAGGGACCGGTCGACCACCTCGACCACGCCTCCTACCAGCAGTTCTGGGGTGGCAAGGCGGGCATCGACGCGACGAGGAAGTGGCCCGAGGAGGGCTACACACGGGACGGCGGCTGGCCCGAGATGGTGCTGTCCGACCCGGAGACGGCGGCGAAGGTCGACCGCCGGTGGAAGGAGTACGGACTGTGAGCCCCACCCCCGCGGGCGGCCCGGCCCTGTTCATCGGCACCGACACCGACTACGTGGCGCTCGTGCGGCCAGCGCTGGACCCGGCCGACCCGGGTGTCCGGCAGGCCGCCGAACAGGCGGGCGTCACCCCGGAGGAACTCGCCGGCCCCGGTGACACCTGGGCGGTCCTCTTCGAGCACGACGGCGAGGGCGACGGCGTCGAGCTGCCCGGTGTGCGCGACGCGGAACCCGCCGACTTCGCGGAGCGGCTGCGCGCGGAGCTCGTCGCGGCGGACGGCCCGTTCACGGTCGACGGCGGAGCGGCCCTGCGGCTGGACGCCCGTCCGGCCGGCCCGGACGGATACGCCTTCACGGCGCACGTCACCCCGCCCGACGACGCCGGGACACCGGTGACCGTGGAGACGGGCCCGCTGCCCGCCACCGCACTCCTGACCGACCTCGACGCCTTCCTCGGGAGCCTTGCATGATGACCACCGCCGACGGGGTCGTGGGCCCGGGCCCGGCGCCGCAGCCGACCGGGAAGGTGAAGGGCTTCCTGCGCCTCGTGATGATCGAGCACTCGGTCTTCGCGCTGCCCTTCGCGTACATCGCCGCGCTGACCGCGATGTTCGAGTGGGACAGGAACATCCACTGGGGGCGGCTGCTCCTGGTGACGATCTGCATGGTCGGCCTGCGCACCTTCGCGATGGCGGTCAACCGGATCATCGACCGCGAGATCGACGCGCGGAACCCCCGGACGGCACAGCGCGAGCTGGTCACCGGGGCGATGTCGGTCAAGCACGCCTGGACCGGTGCGCTGGTCGCGGTCGTGGTCTTCCTCGGCTCGGCGGCCCTGCTGAACCCGCTGTGCCTGGCACTGGCTCCCGTCGCGGTGATCCCGATGGTGGTCTACCCGTACGGGAAGCGGTTCACGAACTTCCCGCAGGCCATCCTCGGTCTCGCCCAGGCGATGGGGCCGGTCGGCGGCTGGCTCGCGATCACCGGGGAGTGGTCCTGGGACGCGGTCATCCTCGGCCTCGCGGTCGGCATCTGGATCGGCGGGTTCGACCTGATCTACGCCTGCCAGGACGTGGAGACGGACCGGGAGATCGGCGTCATGTCGGTGCCGGCGCGGTTCGGGATCCCTGCGGCGATCTGGGGGGCGCGGGTCTGTCACGCCCTGACGACGTCCCTCCTGATCTGGTACGCCGTCGCCACGGACGCGGGCGGCTTCTTCTGGGTGGGCCTGATGATCGTCGCGGGGGCGTTCGTGTACGAGCACTCGATCGTGCGTCCGCATGACCTGTCCCGGCTCAACCGGGCGTTCTTCAGCGTCAACGGCTTCATCGGGATTGCCCTGTTCGTGTGCGCGCTGCTGGATCTGCTGGTGCGGGGGTTGACGGTCTGAGCCGGGATCGTGGGGGGTCCGCGGGTCGGTTGCGGGCTGCGGGTTGTGGGGGTTGCTCGCGCAGTTCCCCGCGCCCCTGAGCAGGTACAGGTTCTCGGCGTTTGAACGCGAACGCCGTTGCCACCGCTGCCACCAGGCCCAGCGGGCTGCGAGGCGGTGGGGGAGTGGGTTCACTCACGCCTGGATCGCGTTGCGACCCGGCTTGCGCCTGAGCAGGAACGCGGCCGCCACTCCCGCCATCAGCCCCAGCAGATGCCCCTGCCAGCTGACCCCGGTCTGGGTCGGCGCCAGGCCCATCACGATCGAGCTGCCCCAGACCGCACCGACCAGCACCCCTGCCAGAACGCCCAGCGGGCGGCGCTCCACCACCCCGCTCACCACCAGGTAGCCGAACAGGCCGAAGATCAGGCCCGACGCGCCCGCCGTGTTGGTGTGGGCCGGGGCTATGAGCCACACGCCCAGGCCGTCGGCCACGATGATCAGGGCGCAGACGGCGGCGAACCGGCGCAGGCCGCCGAGGGCCGCGAGGAACCCCATGACCAGCAGCGGGACGCTGTTCGCGGCCACGTGGGCGAAGCCGAAGTGGATGAAGGCGGCCGGGACGACGTCGACCAGCTCGGACGGGGTGCGCGGGGTGATGCCGAGGCCGTCGAGGGCGTGGCCGCTCGCCACGTCCACCACCTCCAGCAGCCACAGCAGCGCGACCCAGCCCACCATCAGCTTGGCCGCCGCCTTCGCACGATCACCGCGCGACCACTCGAGTTCCCTGCCCGTCATGGCAATCCCCTCCCCGTCAGAAGAACGCCCGACCCCCCTTGGCCGGTTCCCAACCTGTGACGCCGGATAGGCTCGGGGGTGTGAACCCAGTCAAGCCAGGAGAGACGCGGCGTACGCCTTGGATCGTAGGGGTGTCCGGCGCCTCCGGCACCCCGTATGCCGCGTCCGTGCTGCGTGCGCTGCTCGCCGCCGGTGAGAGCGTCGACCTGGTGGTCTCCCGTGCCTCGCGGCTCACCCTCCTCGACGAGACGGGGATCTCCTTCCGGGACGCGCACTGGCGCGAGGACCTGCGGGAATGGCTGGGCCGTGGGGCCGACGGCAAGCCCGCCACCTTCGACGTCGACACGGACGCCGTGCGGTACTGGCCCGCCGGGGACCTGGCCGCGGGGCCGTCCTCGGGGTCGTATCCGAGCAAGGGGATGCTGATCGTCCCCGCCTCCACCGCCTGTGTCGCCGGAGTCGCCCTCGGCCTCTCCAAGGACCTGCTCCAGCGGGCCGCGAGCGTGACGCTGAAGGAGCGGCGACCGCTGGTCGTGGCCGTACGGGAGACTCCCCTGAACGGCCAGACGCTCCGGCACCTCGTCGCGCTGGACGACGCCGGCGCGAGCGTGGTGCCGGCCTCGCCGGGCTTCTACGCGGGCGCCACCCACATCCAGGACCTGGTGGACTTCGTCGCCGGGCGGGTGCTGGACGCGGCGGGTGTGGGACACGACCTGTACCGGCGCTGGCAGGGCGAACTGGGCGGCGGCGCGCCGGGTCAGTAGGGCTGGTCGGGGCAGCAGGGCAAGTCGGTCAGCAAGGCAAGTGGCAGTACCTCTCATCACTTCAGGCACTTTTCAGCGGAAGGCTTCGATCCCATGGACGCGGTGGACAGGCAGCTCATCCAGGCCCTGAGGGAGAACGGCCGGGCCTCCTACGCGGAGCTGGGGCGCCTCGTCGGTCTGTCGGGACCCAGCGTCACCGACCGCATCAACCGGCTGGAGGCGGCCGGTGTCATCACCGGTTACCGCGCCACCGTCGACGCCGCCTCGCTCGGCCTCGGCGTCACCGCGCTGATCGGCATCTCGCTGTCCGACGCGGTCGACCACGAGGACGTGGCACGCCGGCTCAGGGACCTCAGCGAGATCGAGGACTGCTGGTTCATCGCGGGCGACGACTCGTACATGCTGAAGGTCCGGGCGCCCGACGTGGACGGGCTGGAGAAGATCATCCGGCGGCTGTCCGGGACCGAGGGGGTCTCCCGGACCCGTACCACGATCGTGCTGTCCACGAAGTGGGAGAACCGGGTCGGAGAGCTGCCCGAAGAGGCGTAGAGGCAGGGACGTACGGTTGTCGAAGTCGTCGGAGAAAGGTGTGACCCCCATGGACGTCGGGCTCAAGCGCGAGCTGGAGGACAAGGTCAGGGCCGGTGAGCGGCTGACCCGTGAGGACGGCATCGCGCTGTACGAGTCGGACGACCTGGCCTGGCTGGGTGGTCTCGCGCACGAGGTGCGGACCCGTAAGAACGGTGACGTGGTTCATTTCAACGTGAACCGCCACCTCAACATGACCAACGTGTGCACGGCGTCCTGCGCCTACTGCTCCTTCCAGCGCAAGCCGGGGGAGAAGGACGCGTACACGATGCGCATCGAGGAGGCGGTGAAGCTCGCCAAGGCGATGGAGGGCGAGAACCTCACCGAGCTGCACATCGTCAACGGGCTGCACCCGAACCTGCCGTGGCGCTACTACCCGCGGTCGCTGCGCGAGTTGAAGGCGGCGCTTCCGGACGTCTCCCTGAAGGCGTTCACCGCGACGGAGATCCACCACTTCGAGACGATCTCGGGTCTGTCGGCCTCCGAGATCCTCGACGAGCTGATCGACGCGGGCCTTGAGTCCCTCACCGGCGGTGGCGCGGAGATCTTCGACTGGGAGGTCCGCCAGCACATCGTGGACCACCGCACCCACTGGGAGGACTGGTCCCGGATCCACCGCCTGGCGCACGAGAAGGGTCTGAAGACCCCGAGCACCATGCTGTACGGCCACATCGAGGAGCCCCGGCACCGCGTGGACCACGTCCTGCGGCTGCGTGAACTCCAGGACGAGACCGGCGGCTTCCAGGTCTTCATCCCGCTGCGCTACCAGCACGACTTCGTGGACGTGAAGGATGGCAAGGTCAGGAACCGCCTCCAGGCGCGGACCCAGATGGCGACCGGCGCGGAGGCCCTGAAGACCTTCGCGGTCTCCCGCCTGCTCTTCGACAACGTCCCCCACGTCAAGGTCTTCTGGGTCATGCACGGCGTGCAGACCGCGCAGCTGGCCCTCCAGCACGGCGCCGACGACATGGACGGCTCGGTGGTCGAGTACAAGATCACCCACGACGCCGACAACTACGGCACGCCGAACAAGCTGACCCGTGAGGATCTGCTGGACCTGATCCGGGACGCGGGGTTCCGGCCGGTGGAGCGGAACACGCGGTACGAGATCATCAGGGAGTACGACGGTCCGGACGCGGGGCGCCGGGAGGCACCGCAGCCGATGCGGGTCTGAGGGTTCCGCTTGTCATTCGGCTGACGCTGAGTGGGGGCTGGTCGCGCAGTTCCCCGCGCCCCTGGGGTGGGTACTCGGGGCGCATGGTCACGAAGGCCCCGGAGGACGCCTACACCGCCGAACCCTTCCTCCCGGATCGCGGCGGACTCGCCGCCCTGCGCAAGGCCGCCGCCGGCTGCCGTGGCTGTCCTCTCCATCGCGAGGCGACCCAGACCGTCTTCGGTACGGGAAACCCCCACGCGCGCGTGATGCTCGTGGGGGAGCAGCCCGGCGATCAGGAGGACCGGCAGGGGGAGCCGTTCGTCGGGCCTGCCGGGAAGCTCCTCGACCGGGCGCTCGCGGAGGCCGGGATCGACCCGGCGGACGCCTACGTCACCAATGCCGTCAAGCACTTCAAGTTCACGCGGGCCGAGCCGCGCAAACGCCGTATCCACAAGGCGCCGAGCCTGAGGGAGATGACGGCCTGCGGCCCCTGGCTCGCCAGGGAGCTGGCGCTCGTCGGACCGGAGTTGATCGTCGTGCTCGGCGCCACCGCGGGCAAGGCGCTGCTCGGATCGTCGTTCCGGGTGACGCAGGTGCGCGGGACCGTGCTGGAGGAGGAGATCCACGGCAGGCGGGAGCGGCTCGTGCCGACCGTGCATCCGTCCTCCGTCCTGCGTTCGGACGACCGGGAGGCGGCCTATCGCGGGCTGGTCGCGGATCTGGAAGTGGCGGCACGCGCGTTGTCGTAAGGCCTACGATGCTGCTGTGTCCCTTACGTTTACTCTCGACCCGGCCGTCACTCCCGCCCTCCGGGACGGCATCCTCGATCTGTGGACGGACGTCAGCAACGCGGGCGGTGCCGTCGGTTTCGTCGCGCCCGTGGAGCGGGAGACCATACGCCCCGAGCTGGTGAAGCACTTCGCGGCGATGGCGGCCGGCCGCACCCGGCTGCTCGTCGGACACGACGCCGAGGGCCGGGTGGCCGCCGCCGTGTTCCTCTCCTTCAACACGCACCGGCTGATGACCCACTGGCTCTGGCTGTACACCGTGATGGTCCATCCCCGTCACCAGGGCAAGGGCTACGGGCGCGACCTGCTCGGCGCCGCCGCGGATGCGGCCCGCGGACTCGACGGCATCGAGGCGATACGGCTCACCTGCCGCGGCGGCCTCGGCCTGGAGCGTTTCTACGGCTCCTGCGGCTACAAGGAGGTCGGCCGCATACCCGACGCCATCCGGGTCGCACCGGGTGACGACCGGGACGACGTGATCATGCTGCTGCCGCTCGCCTGACCCCCGTCGAAGATCGGGCACCCGGCGTGCTTCACTGGACAGTGCCCCTTTGGGGTGTTCAGGCCGTTCGATACGGATACGGAAGAGTGGATTGACATGCTCCGCTACACGCTGATGCGCCTCGGGATCTTCGTGGGCTGCCTCGTGGTCGTCTGGGGCCTCGTCTTCTCCGGCCTCGCCCCGCGCGGTCTCGGCGACTCCAACGGCATGTGGATCGTCCTGCTCTCCCTGCTGCTCTCGGCCCCCATCAGCTTCGTGGTCCTGCGCAAGGAACGCGACCGCGCCTCCATTCAGGTCGTGCAGCGGGTCGACCGCATGAAGGCCAACCTGGAGGCGAACCGCAGCCAGGAGGACGAGGCCGCCGACCAGGCCGCCCCCTCCCAGGGCCAGGCCCCGCAGACCTCCTGACGTCAACGCCCCTGCTGCCGTGCCCGCGTGACCGTAGGCTTTGCGCATGGGTGTCGTGAAGAGCAAGCGCATGCCGCGTGCCGTGCGGGAGCAGCAGATGCTGGACGCCGCAGTCGAGATCTTCGGGCAGCGCGGGTACATGGCCGCCTCGATGGACGAGATCGCCGAACTCGCCGGTGTGTCCAAGCCGTTGGTCTACCTGTACCTGAACTCGAAGGAAGACCTCTTCACCGCGTGCATCCGCCGGGAGGCGGCCGCGCTCACCGAGGCCGTGCGGACGGGCGTGCGGACCGACCTGCCCGCGGACCGTCAGCTCTGGGACGGCCTGCTGGCGTTCTTCACCCACACCTCGGGGAGCCCGCACGGCTGGTCCGTGCTGCATCTCCAGGCCCGTATCCACGGTGAGGCGTTCGCCGCCGAGGTCACCGCGATGCGCGAGGAGATCGTGGAGTTCGTGACCCATCTGATCGTGGTCGCGGCCCGTGAGGCCCACCGCGATCCCGACCTGCCCGAGCGCGAGGTCGCGGGCCTCGCCGAGGCGCTCGTCGGCGCCGCCGAGTCCCTCGCGGCCTGGGCCAACGCGACCGAGGGAGTGACCGCGCGGCAGTCGGCGGCGACCCTCATGAACTTCGCGTGGGCCGGTCTCGGCAACCTCATGGAGGGCCGGCCGTGGACCCTCCATGACACGGGGTCCGGGAGCGCCCCGCTTCAGGTCAGCTGACAGCGTCTTGCGCGGTGTGCCCGGGCAGTGCGTACACGCCCCCGCTCACATGCACGCGGTCCCCGCCGCACAGCTCGAACCGCTCTCCGTCCGCCGCGTACGTCACCGTCCCCGGCAGTAGCACCGGCGCCCTGAACTCGGCCCGTACCAACACCGCTTGAGGTGTGCCGTGCGCCGCCAGACAGCGGGCGGCCGTCCACATGCCGTGCGCGATGGCCCTCTTGAAGCCGAAGAGGCGGGCGGTGAGCGGGTACAGGTGGATCGGGTTGCGGTCGCCGGACGCGGCGGCGTACCGGCGTCCGATGTCCCCGGCCAGCCGCCACTCGGCGACCCCGGGCAGCGGCCCGTGCTTCTCCCGCTCCCGCTCCCCGTCGGTCTCCTTCGTGCGGTGCCGCGCCAGATAGGTGCTCACCGACTCCCATACGACGTCCTCGCCGACCCGCAGCTCGGTGCCGACCGCGACCTCCGTACCGCGTCGGTGCGGCGCCAACCCGTCGACGTACACGGTGAGTTCGTACTCGCCCGACGCGGTCAGCGCCCGGTACCGGGTGATCTCGATCGACGTGTGCACCAGCCCGAGCAGCGGCAGCGGGAAGTCCCGCCCGCTCATCAGCCGCATGGCCAGGGGAAAGCCCAGCACATGCGGGTACGTCACCGGCAGGGCGTCCTCCCCGGTGGGGAAGCCGCACACCCGCTCGTAGGCGGCCAGCCGCGCGAGGTCCACCCGCAGCCGGGGCAGCACCAGCCGGGTCCGGGGGAAGTCCGCGTCGGCGGAGGGCCGTTTGAAGGGGGAGCGCAGGGCGCCCGCGGCCAGGAGGGGGACGAGGGAGGGGGACCGGGTGAGGACGGTCGGCGGGCCGCCGGAGTTCGTCCAGCCCGAGCCCGCGGCCCGTCCGCCCTCGCCGTGCGGCCCCTCGGCCTGTGTGTCGTCCGCGTACGTCCCCACTACGCCCCCAGCAAGCTCTGGCCGCACACCCGCACGACCTGTCCGTTCACCGCGCCGGAC
The DNA here is from genome assembly GCF_040607335.1 of Streptomyces sp. NPDC005303. Taxonomy (NCBI): domain Bacteria; kingdom Bacillati; phylum Actinomycetota; class Actinomycetes; order Kitasatosporales; family Streptomycetaceae; genus Streptomyces; species Streptomyces sp. NPDC005303. The sequence goes on from NZ_JBEXGM010000001.1 coordinate 102,339, forward strand.
GCCGGATGCGCCAGCCACGCCGTCGTCTCGGCCACGTCGACGGGGAGCCCGCCCTGTCCGAGGGAGTTCATCCGCCGCCCCGCCTCCCGGATGAACAGTGGGATCGCCGCCGTCATCTTCGTCTCGATGAACCCCGGGGCGACCGCATTCACCGTGACCTGGTGCTCGGCCATCGCCCGGGGCGCCAGGGAGCGCACCAGCCCGACGACCCCGGCCTTGCTCGCGCCGTAGTTGGTCTGCCCGGCGTTCCCGGCGAGCCCCGCGTTGGACGCGGTGGCGACGATGCGCCCGCCCCGCCGCAGGGTGCCCGTCTCCAGCAGGGCGTCCGTCGTGCGCAGCACGCTCGCCAGGTTCACGTCGAGCACCGAACTCCAGCGCTCCGCGGGCATGTTGACCAGTCGCCGGTCCCGGGTGACGCCCGCGTTGTGGACCAGCACGTCCAGCCCGTCCGGCAGCGCCTCGGCCATCCGCGCGCCCGCGTCCGGGGCCGTGATGTCCAGCGCGAGGGCGCTGCCCCCGAGCCGCGTGGCCAGCCGCTCGGCATCCGCCGACGCCCCCGGCACATCGAGTACGACCACCCGCGCCCCGTCCCTCGCCAGTGTTTCGGCGACCGCCGCGCCGATGCCCCGCGCCCCGCCGGTCACCAGGGCCGTTCGTCCGGCGAGGGGGTGATCCGGGTCGACGTCGGCCTCCTGGGCCCGCCCGACCTCCCGCCCGACCTCGATCACCTGACCACTGACGTACGCCGACTTGGGGGAGAGCAGAAAACGCAGGGTCGACTCGGCCGCGGACGCGTCGGTCAGCCGTACGAGATTGACCGTTCGGCCCCGCCCGATCTCCTTGCCGAGCGAGCGGGTGAACCCCTCCAGGGCCTGCTGGGCGGCGGCCTGGTGGTGGTCGGCGGCATCGAGCGGCGCCCCCAGGACGACGACCCGCCCGGACGCGGCGACCGACCGCACGACCGGGTGCAGAGCGGCATGCACCTCGGCGAGTCCCTCGACGTCCCGTACGCCGGTGGCGTCGAGGAGGACCGCGGCCGGCGTGTCCGACGGGGCGGGGAACTCCGGACCGGACAGCTCCGACTTGCCGGCCGTGAGCAGCAGCACCCCACCCTCGAACGCCGGGGACTCCTGAGTCCACCGCCGCAGCGCCGCCGGCTGCGGAAGCCCGAGACGGCCGGTGAGGAACCGACCCGGCGCGGTGCCGGTGAAGCTCAGATAGCGGTCGGCCATGTCCATCTCCCGGGTCGGTCGCAGATTCCTTACTCTGGAGTAAGGTTACCGCAGGTAAGTCGATTTTCGAGGTGAGGAGCTGGTGGAGATGAGCCCCCTGAAGCCGCCGGTCGCCCGGCGGGTGGCGATCGTCGCCGGTACCCGCGTCCCCTTCGCCCGCTCGGACGGCCCGTACGCCACCGCCTCGAACCAGGAGATGCTCACCGCCGCCCTCGACGCCCTCGTCGAGCGCCACGGGCTCCAGGGGCCGGGCGCCGTGGGGGAGTTCGTCGCGGGTGCGGTCCTCAAGCACGCCCGCGACTTCAACCTCGCCCGCGAGACGGTCCTCGGCTCGAAGCTGGACCCGCGCACCCCGGCGTACGACATCCAGCAGGCCTGCGGGACCGGTCTCCAGGCTGTCGTCGCCGCCGCCAACAAGATCGCCCTCGGGCAGACGGCGTCCGCGATCGCGGGCGGGGCGGACACCGCGAGCGACGCGCCCCTCGGCGTCAACGACGACCTGCGCCGCATCCTGCTGGAGGCCAGACGCGCGAAGTCGGCCGGTGGCCGTCTGAAGGCGCTCGCGCGCATCCGCCCCACCCACCTCGTGCCCGACATCCCGCGCAACGCCGAACCCCGCACCGGTCTGTCGATGGGGGAGCACGCCGCCGTCACCGCCCGGGCCTGGGGCGTGAGCCGCCAGGACCAGGACGCACTGGCGGCGACGAGTCACCAGCGGCTCGCGGCGGCGTACGAACGCGGCTTCTTCCGGGAGCTGGTGGTCCCCTTCCGGGGCCTGGCCCGCGACCAGAACCTCCGCCCCGACTCGACGACCGAGAAACTCGCCACGCTGAAGCCGGTTTTCGGCCTCAAGGACCCCTACCCGACCATGACGGCGGGGAACTCGACCCCGCTGACGGACGGCGCGGCCCTCGTGCTGCTCGCGTCCGAGGAGTGGGCGAAGGCGCGCGGTCTGGAGGTGCTGGCGTACCTCACGGCGTACGAGACGGCGGCCGTGGACTTCGTGCGAGGGGATGTCGTGCAGGGGGAGGACGGGCTGCTCATGGCCCCCGCCTACGCCGTCCCCCGGATGCTGGAGCGGGCCGGGCTCGGTATGGAGGACTTCGACCTGGTGGAGATCCACGAGGCCTTCGCCTCCCAGGTCCTGGCGACCCTCGCGGCCTGGGAGAAGCGGGGCCTGGCCCCAGTGGACCGGGACCGGCTCAACGTCACCGGGTCCTCCCTGGCCACCGGGCACCCCTTCGCGGCGACCGGCGCGCGGATCGTGGCCACGCTCGCCAAGCTGCTGGCCGAGCGGGAGGGCCCGGGGCGCGGCCTGATCTCGGTGTGCGCGGCGGGCGGGCAGGGGGTCACGGCGATTCTGGAGCGCCCGTAAGAGCCGATAGCTGACAAAGCCTCATCTTGCGGTCGAGGTTGCACAGTCCCGGCTCCGGACCATCAACGAACGCGCACAGGCTCGCCACTTGAGCCCCTTAGGATCACCGTCCTAACCCCTGGTAACCCTTCCCGGCGCACTCGCGGGTGAACGCCCCGGTACGTCCCCTGCGTACCTCTTGCAGCGGAGCGGTACCGAGTTGCACGTCCCAGGAGCTGACCATGTCCCTCTCGTACGTGTCCGGCCACGACTACGACGGCGCACCCGTGCTCGTGGAACCAGAGATCGTGCGGCTGGACGGTGAGGTCCGCGAGGTGTCGGTGCCGCCGCTGGTCCCGCCGGTGACCCACGGTTCGCTCGCCGACCTGCCGTTCGACAACGCGGAGGCGGCGCCGGAGCAGCGGGTGATGAGCCGCCGTACCGACGACGGGCGCTGGGTCGACCTCACGGCGGCCGAGTTCGCCCAGCAGGTGCTGGCCGTGGCGAAGGGCCTGATCAGCGAGGGCCTGATGCCGGGCGACCGGGTGGCGATCATGGCGCGTACGACGTACGAATGGACGCTTCTGGACTTCGCCGCCTGGGCCGCGGGCCTCGTGACGGTCCCCATCTACCCCACGTCGTCCGTCTTCCAGACCCGTTTCATCCTCCAGGACTCCGGCGCGGTCGCCCTGGTGACGGAGACAGCGTCCCAGGCCGCCGCCCTCGGTCCCGAGCTCAGCCGTCTCCCCGACCTGCGCCACATGTGGATCATGGAGAAGGGGCATATGGAGCGTCTGGCAGAGCTCGGCCAGGCCGTCCCCGAGCAGGAGATCGGCGTACGGCGGGGCATGCTGGGCCCGGGCACGGTCGCCACCGTCGTCTACACCTCCGGCACCACCGGCCGCCCCAAGGGCTGTGTGCTCAGCCACGGCAACTTCCTCGCCGAGATCGACAACGCGATCGAACTCCTCTACCCCGTCTTCAAGTCGAAGTCGGACGAGGCGGACCTGGCGACCCTGCTCTTCCTGCCCATCTCGCATGTCTTCGGCCGCATGGTCGCCATCGCCTGCGTCCGCGCCCGGGTCCGCCTCGGCCACGCGCCGAGCCTCCAGGCCGAGGACCTGCTGGCCGACCTGGCCAGCTTCAAGCCGACCTTCCTGCTCGTGATCCCGTACATGCTGGAGAAGGTCTTCAACAACGCGCGCGCCAAGGCGGAGAGCGGCGGCCGGGTCGCCGTCTTCGACCGCGCGACCAATGTCGCCGTGCGCTACGGCGAGGCGATGGAGACCCGCCACGCGGGCACCGGCTCCGGCCCGGGCGCGGCCCTGAAGACGGCCCGCACCTTCTACGACCCGCTGGTGTACCGCCGTATCCGCAACGCCATGGGCGGCAGGATCCGGCACATCATCTCCGGCGGCTCCCCGCTCGGCCGCCGCCTGGCGGCCTTCTACGCGGGCGCCGGCATGGAGATCTACGAGGGCTACGGCCTGACCGAGTCGACCGGCGCCGCGACCTGCACCCCGCCCCTGAAGCCCCGCCTGGGCACGGTCGGCTGGCCCATCCCGGGCACCCGGGTGCGCATCGCGGCGGACGGCGAGATCCTGCTCAACGGCGGTCAGGTGTTCCGGGGTTACTGGGACCCGTACGGCGAGGGGGTGGCCCCTGCCTCGGCCGACGGCTGGTTCCCGACCGGTGACATCGGACAGCTGGACGACGAGGGCTATCTGACGATCACGGGCCGCAAGAAGGAGATCCTGATCACGGCCGGCGGCAAGAACGTCGCCCCGGCCCCGCTGGAGAACTGGCTGCGCTCGCACCCCCTGATCTCGCAGTGCATGGTCCTCGGCGACCGCCGCCCCTACATCTCGGCCCTGATCAGCCTGGACATGGACGGCGTCAACCACTGGCGGCAGATGAACGGCAAACACCCCGTCCCCGCCGAACTGCTCGTCAACGACGAGGAGTTGAGGCAGATCCTGCAACGGGCGGTGGACGAGGCGAACAAGATGGTCTCCCGCCCCGAGTCCATCCGCCGCTTCACCGTCCTGCCGACCGACCTCAGCGAGGCGGCCGGCCATCTGACCCCGTCGATGAAACTGCGCCGGGAAGCGGTCATGCGGGACTTCGCGGGGGAGATCGAAGGGCTCTACGAGCGCTGAGCCCGACGCCTTGCCGGGCCACGAGGAGGCGTGGCGAGGAACGCCGACCAGGCGGTGGGGGAGAGGGTGAGGTGAGGGGCGGTGGGGTGCGGGTGCTTGGAGTCGCGGAGGTGGATGGTGTCGGGGGTGACGGCGACTTCCAGGCACTGGCCGCCCTCGCCGTCGCTGTAGCTCGACTTGAACCAGGTCAACTTCTCTATGGTCATCGCTCTTCCAGCATCTTCTCGATGAAGTCCAGGGACTCGTGCGGGTTGAGGGCCTGAGCTCGGATGATCCCATAGCGGGCGGCGAGGACGCGCACCTCTTCTCGGCCGGTGATCAGGCGTGGGTATCCCTGGATCTCCATGTATGCCACCTGCTCCCTTCCCTTGGGGATGAGCAGCGTGAACGAGCCTCCCAGGCTCGGGTGTTCGGCCCGTCCGGTCGGCATCACCTGAAGCTGGACGTTCCGCATCCGCCCGAGCTCCAGCAGCCGTCGCAGCTGACCCGCGTGCACCGACCGGCCGCCGATCGGCCGCTCCAGTACAGCCTGTTCGAGGACAAAGCTGCATTCCGGCGGCGGCCACTTCTCGAAGAGCTGCTGACGGGAGAGCCGGTCGGCGACACGCTTCTCGATGGTCTCCTCGTCGAGCGGCGGATGCCGTTGCGTGAACACGGCCCGGGCGTAGTCCTCCGTCTGGAGCAGGCCCAGCACGCCCATGGTGCTGTAGTCGTAGAGCGACACCGCCTCGGCCTCCAGCCCCGCGTAGTCGCGATACCACTCCGGATGCCGGGTCCGAGACTTCGCCATCGCCTCCTCGACCTCCGGGACGACCTCCTTCAACAGGCCCCCGGCGTCGAGCAGTTCGTCGGCCTTCAGCAAGACCTCCGGCCGGAGTGTCCGTACGCCCCGCTCCATCGCCGAGACCGCGTCGGGCCCGTACCCCACCAGCTCCCCGAACTCCTTCTGCGTCAGCCCCTTCCGCTCCCGCAGCAGCCGCACCATCTTGCCCAGCGCGGCGAACAGCCCCGCCGTACCGTCCGCCTCCGCAGGCTTCTCCGGCCTCCGCTCACCCACGCGCCTCGCCCCTCTCACCCGACAGCCCGTACATCACACGCTCCGCACCCGTACAGTTACCCGGTGTCGCCGAGTCGCCCCTGGTCAGCGTAGAGACAACCCACCACGCTCAGTCACGTGAACGCCGAAATCTCCACCCCCACCGACGAACTGACCCAGCGTCTGAGCGCCACCCCGCGAGGCGCCCGCCTGGCCCGCAGACTCACGGCCACCCAGCTCGCGGAGTGGGGCCATCCCCACGACACCGAGGTGAACGACACCGCGCAGCACCTCGTCGCCGAGCTCGCCGCCAACGCGGTGACGCACGGCCGCGTCCCCGGAAGGGACTTCGAGCTGCGCCTCCTGCTCCTCCCGGAGAACACGCTCCGTATCGAGGTGAGCGACCCGAGAGGAGACCGCCAACTCCGCTTCGCCCACCGCGAGGACGACGAACGCGGCCGAGGGCTGATCCTCGTCACGCTCCTCGCCCGCACCTGGGGCGTCACCGACCGGGACGTCGGCAAGACGGTGTGGGCCGAGATCGGGCTCAGGAGGGCATGAGAACGGCGGCACGGTTGCCCGTGCCGCCGCCCTCTCGCGTTGTGCCCGGCGTCAGTTGCTGAAGTAGAAGTACTGCCAGGCGCCGGTGGTGGTGGTGTTGACGCTGTCGCCCGAGGACGGGTCCACGTACACGGCGCGTACCCGGGCGCGGATGCCCGCGGTTCCCGCATGGCCGAGGTTGACGACGCACTTGCCGTTCGTGCCGAGGGCGAAGTACTCGGAGTCGGTCGTGTACCACCGACCGTCGGAGTAGACCTGGAGGTCCAGGCGCTCCTTGCGGCCTCGGTAGTACGTCATCGTGGTGGTCAGGATCGCGTCGGTGTTCTTGTGGAAGTAGCGGTAGCGGGTGGAGCCGATCGTGCCGGTCTTGTAGTACTTGGACAGCGAGGAGGCGATCTTCACGTGTGCGTACGCGCTGGACTTGACGGTCCGCGGAGCGTAGCGGGAATCGCCCTTGTAGACGGCCTTCACGGCGGTGTCCCGGGACATGGTGACGCTCGCCGACAGGTTGCCGTGCGCGTCGACCTTGCCGGTCTTCAGCAGCTTGTTCGGCTTGTCCGCGCCGTAGGGGTCGGCCCAGATCTCCACCGTGCGGTTGCTGTAGGTGGTGCCGAGGTGGGCGGTGAAGGTGACCTTCTTGCCGTAGGCGTACGTCTTCTTGTTGTTGGTGAGGGTCAGGGCGGGCGTGGCGCGGGAGACGGCGACGGTGTCCGAGGCGGACGCCGCGGTGTGTGCGGCGTCTCCGGGATACGTGACCGTGTAGCGGACCGAGCCGCCGGCCGGGGGCGCGTCGGTGAAGGAGAACGCGCCGTTGGCGGCCAGCTTCGTGGTGCCCAGGGACTTGCCCGAGGGGGAGAGCAGGTCGGTGCGGACGACGTTCACCGGGGTCCCTGCGGGCGGCTTGAGACCGCTGGTGAGGGTGCCCTTGACGGTGAGCGTCTTGGCGCGGGTGGCGGTGGCCGGGGCGTTGACGGCGAGCTTCGTGACGTACTTGCGGGGCTCGTTAACCGTCTGGAACTGCGTGGAGCCGGACGATCCGGTCAGCACGAACAGCTTCGTGCCGTCCGCCGACCAGGCCGTCGAATGACCGCCCCACGGCATCCATGAGCTCGACAGGTTGCGCACGCTGGCCGGGGCGGCGGCGCCACCGGGGAAGACGTAGGTGTCGCCGGTGTTGTCGGTGTCCAGCGAGGTGGCCGCGATCGTGCCGTCCGGGGCGATCGTGACGGTCTCCGCCTCGTCGTTGACCGGGTACTCGTGCACCTCGGCGAGGTCGGAGAGCCGGTATTCGGTGGCGGCCCGGTGGCCCTGCCCGACCACGACGATCGACTGCCCGCCGGGAGTGAGCGCGGCGTCGCTGTAGAAGCCGCCCTCGTTCGCGGTGACACGGATGACCGGGGTGCCGGAGGCGATGTCGTAGACGACGATCGGTCCGCTGCTGGTGCCGCCGTCCAGCGCGACCAGGGTGTCCGGGTCGGCCGGATCGGCGTACAGCATCGGCGTGCTGGCGAAGTCGTGGTCGCCCGCGAGGTCGAGCCGCACGGTGGCCGGGTCCGCGGTCAGGTCGACCTCGCCGAGCCCGGAGTCCCACTGGTCGCCGTAGCCGAACCAGATCCGGCCCTGGGTGAGGGCGATGTGACGCGGCGCCGTGCCCTCGCCGGTCGGGTACGCGCCGGTCTGGCCGAGCGTCGCCGTGTCGAAGGCGACGATCTTGTCGGCGGCGGTGACGGCGGCATACAGGGTGGTGCCGTCCGCACTCATCTGAAGGTCCGAGACCTGGGGCAGGCCGGTGAGTGTGGTGACGACCTTGCCGCTGTAGTCGACGACGGCTATCCCGCTGCCGGTGCTCATGTACAGGTGCTGGTGGGCGCCGTCGACGACGGTGTCACTGACGTTGTCGACGCCGATCGGCACGCTCGTGTCGGCGACCGCGGGAGAGGCGGCGAGCAGGAGCGAACCGAAGAGAGCTGCCGTCGCGACGGCAACCGGAAGTGTGCGGATGCGCACGGTGATTGAACCCCCAAGACTGTGGCCGCCTTCAGCGGCCCGTACCGGCCCCCTGGCCGGCGAAGTGAAGCGTAGGGCAGACCTGTGACACTCCGTACGCCACCCTCCGCTCGGCCGACTACGTGCCCGGAACCGGCAGCTGGCCCGGAGTCGGCGGCCTCAGTCGTGCGCAGCCGTATCGCGGCAGGACTCCGCCACGGTGTCCGCGAACGCCCGCGCCGGCGGCGACAGCGCTTCCCAGCGGCGTACCGCCCAGCCGACGGAGAGCGGGCGCAGTCCGGGCAGGGGCACCAGGCGCAGGTCACCCCGGTCGCCGGGCACGGGCAGGCCCGGCAACGCCGGCACCACCGCCCGCCCCAGCCCCAGTTCGGCCAGCAGCAGGGCCGTGTCCCAGTCGGCCACGCTCGTGTCGAAGGCGAACCGGACGCCCAACTCGGCGCAGGCCGCGTCCAGATGGGCGGCGGAGGTTGAGTTCGGGGGGAGGCGGATCAGACGGAGGTCCTGAAGTTCGGCCGCCTCCACGGACGACCGCGCGGCCAGCGGGTCGTCGGCCCGTACCGCCAGCACCCACGGCAGCTCCCGCACCGACCGCTGCTCGATGCCCCGCACCGGCGCGCCCAGCGTGATCCACGCCAGGTCGAGGGTGCTGTCGGCCAGTGCGTCGAAGCAGGCCCGGCTGGAGCTCTCGGTCCGGAACTCCAGGCTGACACGCGGGTGTTGCCGCCGGAAGGCGACGACCGCGTCCGCCATGAAGTGCCGTACGGTCGTCGCGCCGGTCGCCACCCGGACCGACCCACTCTCACCGTCGACCATTTCGCGCAGGCGGCGCAGGGCGAGATCCAGGCCCGCGATTCCCTCCGCCGCGGCGGCCTCCAGCACCCGCCCCGCCCGCGTCGGTACCACCCCCCGCGGCTGCCGCTCCAGCAGACTGACCCCGGTCTCCCGCTCCAGCCGCTTCACGTGCTGGCTCACGGCGGACTGGGTGCAGTCCAGCTCACGGGCCACCGCGCTGAGGCTTCCCGCCCGGCACACGGCTACGAAGACACGCAGGTCGTCGAGGGTCATGACCCCCAAGCTAACACTTGGGTCCAGCGACAAATACTTAGGATTGACTGGGGCGAGTGCCCGTACGACGATCTCCTCAGGGCCCGGGCGGCAACCCGCTCCCGCACCCGGGGAGGAGCGGGTGCCGACCCAACCCACCCCTTCTGCCGAGGAGTTCGGTGCCCGTGCAGGCGACCAGCACAGACGACGCCCGAGCCCTGTTACGGCGGCTCGGCGCCGACCGCACTCCCCACCCCGGCGGCACCCTCCTCGCCCACCTCGAACGCGTCCGCATCCAACTCGCCCTCTGGGAAGCCCGCCCCGACCTACGACTCGCCGGCCTCTGCCACGCCTTCTACGGCACCGACGGCTTCCCCACCGCCCTGTTCCCGCTCGACCGGCGTACCGAACTCGCCTCCGTGATCGGCCCGGCCGCCGAGGCGATCGTGCACTTCTACGCGAGTTGCGACCGCGAGGCGACCTACCCCCACCTGCTGGAGCCGCTCTTCCGGGACCGGTTCACCGGACGGACGTATGCCCCAGATCCCGTTCTGTGCCGGGACTTCGCGGAGCTCACGGCCGCCAACGAACTCGACCTCGCCCGCCGGGACCCGGCCTTCCGGGAGCGCTGGGGTCCCGGACTCCTTGCCCTGCTGACCCGGTTCAGGCCGCTCCTCAGTGAACCCGCCTGGAGGGACACCCTCGCCGTCCTCCACGCCTCTTGACTTCTCAAGACCCCCGCGCGACGTTCCGGACCCTTCGTCCATACCAACCGCAGGGGGGACCCGACCATGAGCGTGACCCGAAGACACTTACTGGCCGCCGGTGCCGGGGCGGCCGTCGCCGCCGGGGTTCAACAGGGCGCGAACGCCGCCGACCTGCCGCCTCTGGGGACGTACGACGTCGTCGTGATCGGTTCCGGTGCCGCCGGTATGACCGCCGCGCTGACCGCCGTGAAGCAGGGGCTCAGCACCGTGGTGCTGGAGAAGGCGCCCACCTTCGGCGGGTCCGCCGCCCGGTCCGGGGCCGGGATCTGGATCCCGAACAACCCCGTCCTCCTCGCCGCCGGTGTCCCGGACACCCCCGCCAAGGCGGCCGCCTACCTCGCCGCCGTCGTGGGACCGGACGTCCCCGTCGCCCGTCAGCGGGCCTTTCTCACACACGGCCCCGCGATGATCTCCTTCGTCCTGGCCAACAGCCCGCTGCGGTTCCGCTGGATGGAGGGGTACAGCGACTACTACCCCGAGCTCCCGGGCGGCCTTCCGGGCGGCCGCTCCATCGAGCCCGACCAGTTCGACGGCAAGCTCCTCGGCGCCGAACTCGCCCACCTGAACCCGCCGTACCTCGACGTCCCCGCCGGACTGGTCGTGTTCAGCGCCGACTACAAGTGGCTCGCCCTGTCCGCCGTGAGCGTCAAGGGCGCCGCCGTCGCCGCCGAGTGCCTGGCGCGGGGCACGAAGGCGGCCGTACTCGGGCAGACGCCGCTCACCATGGGACAGTCGCTGGCCGCCGGGCTGCGGAAGGGGCTCCTGGACGCGGGCGTGCCGGTCCGGCTCAACACGCCCCTCACCGAGCTCTACGTAGAGAACGGCACGGTCGCCGGGGCGGTGACCCCGGGCGGCCTCTACCGTGCCCGACGGGGCGTGATCGTCGGATCCGGCGGCTTCGAGCACAACGCGGCGATGCGGGCCCAGTACCAGCGCCAGCCCATCGGCACGGAGTGGACCGTGGGCGCGAAGGAGAACACAGGGGACGGTATCCGGGCCGGGCAGCGACTCGGCGCCGATGTCGCGCTCATGGACGACGCCTGGTGGGGACCGGCCATCCCGCTCCCCGGCGATCCGTACTTCTGCCTCGCCGAACGCACCCTCCCCGGCGGGCTCATCGTCAACGCGGCCGGCCGGCGGTTCGTCAACGAGGCCGCCCCCTACAGCGACGTCGTCCACACCATGTACGACCGGAACCCGACCGACCCCGACATCCCGGCCTGGCTGATCGTCGACCAGAACTACCGCAACCGGTACCTCTTCAGGGACATCGCGCCCACCTTCGTCCTTCCGGACGACTGGTACGGCTCGGGCGCCGCCCACAAGGCCTGGACCTTCGACGCCCTCGCCGCGTCCATCGGCGTCCCGGCCACCGCATTGCGCACCACCGTCGACCGCTTCAACTCCCTTGCTCTGAAGGGCGACGACACGGACTTCGGACGCGGTGACAGCGCTTACGACCACTACTACACGGACCCGTCCGTCCTCCCGAACTCCTGCCTGGCCCCGCTCTGGCTGCCCCCGTACTACGCCTTCCGGCTCGTCCCGGGAGACCTGGGGACCAAGGGCGGCCTGGTGACCGACGCCCGCGCCCGCGTCCTGCGGCCCGACGGTTCCGTCGTCCCCGGCCTGTACGCCGCGGGGAACGCCAGCGCGGCCGTCATGGGCCACGGTTACGCGGGCGCGGGCTCGACGATCGGGCCCGCGATGACCTTCGGGTATGTCGCGGCCCGGGATCTCGCCGGGGTGCTCTAGGGGCGGCGGACGATCAGGCACGCCTGTTGCGACACTTCCCCACGGTCCGGTTCGCGCACCGTCCGCGAGACGAGCGCGAACCCGGCCGCCCGGAGCAGTTCGACGACCTGCTCCGGCTGTCGCCTCTGGAACGTCAGCGCCACGGGGTGCCCCCAGGGCCCGTCGTGATGCCGGTCCTCGCCGCCGGCCTGGAAGGCGACGAGCAGGTGGCCGCCCGGTGCCAGGACCCGGTGGAACTCGGCGAAGAGACGCGGGAGTTCATCCACAGGGGTGTGGATGGACGAGTACCAGGAGAGGGCACCCGCGAGCGCCCCGTCGGGAAGATCCAGTTCCAGCATCGAGCCCCGTTCGAACCGCAGCCCCGGGTTTTCGCGCCGGGCGATCGCCAGCATCGACTCCGAGAGGTCGAGCCCGAAGACGGACAGCCCGAGTGCGGCGAGGTGTCCCGTGACGCGCCCGGGCCCGCACCCCAGATCGGCCACTGTTCCCTCGGTGCCCACGAGTTCGGCGAACCCGGCGAGCACCGCTCGGTCCAGTGGCGCGTCGTCGAGACCGTCACGGAACTGGGCGGCGTAGTCCTCGGCGACGGCGTCGTAGAAGGTGCGGGTGGCGGTGAGAAAGTCGGCGTCGGTCATGGCCGGGGACCCTAGTGGCCCCCACTGACACTCACGCGACTCCAGCCGACCGCAGTACGGCGGTTACGGCCGCCGCCCCCAGCACCACCACGACGAACGGCGCCCTCCGCCACGCCAGTACGGCCCCCACCAGGACCCCGGCCGGCCGCGCCCACCCCGCGAAACCGCCGCCCTCCGTCAGCGCGCCCGTGGCCAGCAGCGCCACCAGAAGGACGACGGCACCCGCGCTCAGCAGCTCCTGCACGCGCGGCGGCAGTTCGACCCGGCCGTGCAGCACCGGGCCGACCAGCCGGAAGGCGTACGTCCCGACCGCCAGTGCCAGGATCACGGCGGCCGTCGCGTTCACGCCGGCCTCCTGTCGCCGTGCAGGACCAGCCCGGCCAGCGCCACCAGCACCGGCACCCCCGCCGGGACCGCCGGTGTCACCGCGAGGGCCAGCCCGGCGCCGAGCAGCGCGGACCGGCGTGTCGCGGGGGAGTCGCGCAGCGCGGGCAGCACCAGGGCGACGAGCACGGCGGGGAAGGCCGCGTCCAGGCCGTAGGTGCCGGTGTCGCCCAGCGCGCCCCCGGCGAGGGCCCCGGCCAGGACGCCGAGGTTCCACACGGCGAACAGGCCGAGCCCGGAGATCCAGAAGGCCGCCCGGCGCCGGGCCGGATCCGGCTGGGCGAGCGCGAACGCCACGGTCTCGTCGGTGACCAGATGCGCTCCGAGGAGACGGGCGAGCCGGCCCCCGCCGAGGATGTCGGCGACGGCGAGGCTGAAGGCCGCCGTACGGGTGTTGAGGAGCAGGCCGGTGGCCGCAGCCGCGACCGGACCGCCCCCGGCCAGCAGGACACCCACCGCGCTGAACTGGGCGGAGCCCGCGTACACGACCAGGGACATCACCACCGGCACCCACACCGGCAGGCCGCCGGTGACGGCGATCGCGCCGAAGGAGACGCCCACGACCCCGCTCGCGAGCCAGACGAGCGCACTGTCACGGACCAAGGCTGTTCGCTCTGCCGTACGCATGTTCACTACAGTGGACGGTAGGAGTTGTGTTCGTCAAGGCGAACGATCGTACCGATGGAGCGAACAGCATGCCCGAACGCCCCCTGGACTGGATCGCCGCCGCGCTCCGCCGCGAACGCACGCGTGCCGGTCTCTCACTCTCCGAGCTGGCCAAGCGCGCCGGAATCGCCAAGTCCACGCTGTCCCAGCTCGAGGCGGCGAGCGGTAACCCGAGCGTGGAGACGCTGTGGGCGCTGGGGGTCGCGCTCGGGGTGCCGTTCAGCACGCTGGTGGAGCCGCCGGTGTCGTCCGTGCAGGTGGTCAGGGCGGGGCAGGGGCCGACCGTGGCCTCGGAGCGGGCCGATTTCGCGGCCACCCTGCTCTCCGCCAGTCCTCCCGGAGCGCGGCGGGACATCTACCACCTGCGGGCCGAGCCGGGGGCGGTGCGGGAATCCGAGCCGCACATTCCGGGGTCCGTGGAGCACCTGGTCGTGAGCACGGGGAGGGTGAAGGCCGGACCGGCCGGGGAGGAGGTCGAGCTGGATCCCGGCGACTACATGACGTATCGCGGAGATGTGGCCCATTCCTACGAGGCGCTCGACCCCGGCACGACGTTCGTCCTCGTCATGCAGCACATGTGAGGTCGAGTGCGGGAAAGGCAGGAGCCCCGCTGCCGTGCGGCGCGGGGCTCCTTGGGTACTGCATTCAGGTCCGGATCAGAGGCTGGAGCGCCTATGAGACGGGATCGCTCAGACGGGGGTGACGTTCTCCGCCTGCGGGCCCTTGGGGCCCTGGGTCACGTCGAAGGAGACCTGCTGGTTCTCCTCCAGCGAACGGAAGCCGCTCGCGTTGATCGCGGAGTAGTGGACGAAGACGTCGGGGCCGCCGCCCTCCTGGGCGATGAAGCCAAAGCCCTTTTCGGCGTTGAACCACTTCACGGTTCCGGTAGCCATAAGCCCTCCTTGGGCCCAAAAGGGTTGCCCTGCTCCAGAACCTGCAAGTGTGAAAACAGTGCCGCACAACTGCATTCTTCTGAAAACGACTAGAGCCCGCGGTTACATGCTCCGCAGGCTCTGTACTGCAAGGGAAACCAAACTGCAACTTGCGGCGAGCCTAGCACGCGGGCAGCCGAAAGCAATAGAGGCCAAGATCACGTCACCCGGATGTTTGAAGATCGCGGAGTGGTTGACTCAGGGGCCGAAGTCCGAAGCGTACCTCAAGGGGTCTAGTGTCGCGATGTGGACAATTCTCGCACCCGGCCGCGCGTCGGCCACATCCAGTTCCTGAACTGCCTGCCCCTGTACTGGGGGCTCGCGAGGACGGGCACGCTCCTCGACTTCGAGCTCACGAAGGACACCCCGGAGAAGCTCAGCGAGAAGCTGGTGCAGGGAGATCTCGACATCGGGCCCATCACCCTGGTCGAGTTCCTCAAGAACGCGGACGACCTGGTCGCCTTCCCCGACATCGCCGTCGGCTGCGACGGCCCGGTCATGTCCTGCGTCATCGTCTCGCAGGTCCCGCTGGACGAGCTGGACGGCGCGAGGGTGGCCCTCGGGTCGACCTCGCGCACCTCGGTCCGTCTCGCCCAGCTCCTCCTCGCCGAGCGCTACGGCGTCCGGCCCGAGTACTACACCTGTCCGCCCGACCTCAGCCTGATGATGCAGGAGGCGGAGGCGGCCGTACTCATCGGGGACGCGGCCCTGCGGGCGAACCTCCTCGACGGGCCGCGCTTCGGCCTTCAGGTCCATGACCTCGGCTCGCTCTGGAAGGAGTGGACCGGGCTGCCGTTCGTCTTCGCCGTCTGGGCCGCCCGCCGGGACTACCTCGACCGCGAGCCGGTCATCACCCGCAAGGTGCACGAGGCCTTCCTCGCCTCCCGGAACCTCTCCCTGGAGGAGGTCGGCAAGGTCGCCGAACAGGCGGCCCGCTGGGAGGCCTTCGACGAGAAGGTCCTGGAGAAGTACTTCACGACGCTGGACTTCCGCTTCGGTGGCCCGCAGTTGGCGGCGGTCACGGAGTTCGCGCGAAGGGTGGGGCCCACGACGGGTTTCCCCGGGGACGTGAAGGTGGAACTGCTTCAGCCCTAACCTGCATCTGAACCTTGTGGGGCCTTACGGGGGAGGCAGCATGCAGCCGCTCGGAGTCGACGAGCCCACCACCGTGGGCCCCTACCGGCTGCTCGGCCGTCTGGGCTCCGGTGGCATGGGCCGGGTCTATCTCGGGCGCAGTGCCGGGGGCCGCACGGTCGCGGTCAAGATCGTGCACCCGCACTTCGCGCTCGACGAGGAGTTCCGCGCCCGCTTCCGGCGCGAGGTGGACGCGGCGCGCAGAGTGGGCGGGGCCTGGACCGCTCCGGTCCTCGACGCCGACCCGGACGCGGCGGTGCCCTGGGTCGCCACCGGGTACGCGGCGGGCCCTTCCCTGACCTCGGCGGTCGCGGACGGGGGCCCGCTGCCCGAGCATTCCGTACGGGTCCTGGGCGCGGGGCTGGCCGAGGCGCTCACCGCCGTGCATGAACTGGGGCTCGTCCACCGGGACGTGAAGCCCTCCAACGTCCTGCTCACCGTCGACGGCCCGCTGCTCATCGACTTCGGCATCGCCCGCGCCACGGACGGCACCGCGTCCCTCACCTCCACCGGCGTCTCCATCGGCTCGCCCGGCTACATGTCCCCCGAACAGATCCTGAGCAAGGGGGTGTCGGGCGCGGCGGACGTCTTCTCCCTGGGCGCGGTACTGGCCTTCGCCGCCACGGGGGCACCGCCCTTCCCCGGGGACTCCTCGGCCTCCCTCCTCTACAAGGTCGTCCACGAGGAGCCCGAACTCGGATCGCTGAGCGGCGAGTTGCGGGAGGTCGTGGCGGCCTGTCTGGTCAAGTCGGCCCAGGAACGGCCGACTCCGGGCGAGGTGGCCCGGCGGCTGGCTCCGCAGGGCGCGGCGCGGTTGGTGGCGGCGGGGTGGCTGCCGGGGGCGCTGGTCGAGCAGGTGGGGCGGAGTGCCGTACAGCTGCTGAATCTTGACGCGGCGGGGGAACGGTCGGCGGAGCAGGCGTCCGGGCCGGTGGGGTTCAGCAGTCCTTCGGTGGGCGGCGGGCCGGCGGGCACGGTGGGCGCGTTCGGGCCCCCGCCGGTGATGCCGGCCGTGTCCGCGGGGGCGCCTCCGGCTGAAGCGGCCGGCCCCCCGGCGTATCCGGTCACGCCACCGACGCCCCTCGGTACTCCCTGCGGACCCTCCGGACTCTCTGTGCCCGAGCCCCGGGACGCGGTGCCGGACGAGACGGTCGTGCCCGCCGACAAGCGACCCGGGCGGCTCTCCGTCTCCGTGGCCGCCACCTCCGCACCCGGCACCAACGGGCGTGGCCGCCGGATGAGCTGCACCGTGGCGCTCGCGGTCGCGGGGGCGCTGGCCGCGGTGACCGTGGGCTCGGTGTTCCTGTTCGACCTGCTGCCGGGGCGGGGCCAGGACGACTCGGCGAGCTCCGGGCCCGGCAACGACGCGTACTCCTCGGCGCCCACCTCCGTACCGTCGGCCTCCCTGCCGTCGGCGTCCTCCCCGGTCTCCCCGTCGCTGTCGAGCGAGCCGTCGAGCGACGCTTCGAGCGAGCCGTCGAGCGGACCGGCCGGACCGTCCGAAGTCCCGGCCCGCTATCTCGGCACCTGGGAGGGCCAGGGCACGGGTCTCGGCGGGAGCCTGCCGATGGGGACCTTCCGGATCACCGTCAAGAAGGTGAGCGTCGGCGAGGAGTTGGGCCGTCTCCAGCAGACCGACGCGATCGGCGCGGTCTGCACCGACGTCCTCACCCTGAAGAAGGTCACGGACACGCAGCTCGTCACCACCGCCGTGGGCGCCGAGGACAACCACGCCGGCTGCAACCCCACCGCCCACACGGTCCGCCTCACCAGGGTGGGCGACGACCTGAAGTACACGTCGGAGAGCGAGGCCGAGGGATACCCCGAGGCACGGATGTCGAAGGTCGGGCGGTGACGCGGCTGCTCGTCGTCATCGCCGCCCTGTGGGGAGCGGCGGCGGGCGCCCTGCTGCCGCGCGCGGCCTACCGCTTCTCCGTCCCGCCCGAGGAACCGTGGCGGGAGGCCTGCCCCGGCGGGCACCCGTTGGGCGGATGGCTCGGCAGGGCGAGCTGCGGGGAATGCGGCCCACAGCGGTCGTACGGCCGGGGCGGCGCCCTCCTCCCCACCGTCACCGCTCTCCTCTGCGCGGCCCTCGCCGCCGCCACCGGCACCCGACCCGAGATCGCCGTCTGGCTGCTGCTCGCCCCCGTGGGCGTCCTGCTCGCCGTCGTCGACCTGCGGGTACGGCGGCTGCCCGACCCGCTCACCCTCCCCCTCGCGGCCGCCGCGCTCGCCCTGCTCGGGGCCGTCTCGTTCGTGCCGGAACACGCCGGGAGCTGGCTGCACGCCCTGTTCGGCGCGCTCGCGCTCGGCGTGGGCTACTGGGTGCTGTGGCGCATCAACCCCGGCGGCATGGGCTTCGGCGATGTGAAGCTGGCGCTCGGGGCGGGGGCGGTCCTGGGCTGGTACGGCTGGGACACCGTGCTGCTGGGAACCTTCGCCGGCTTCCTGCTGGGCGCGCTCTACGGCGGTGTCCTGGTCCTGGTGGGCAGGGCGGGCCGCAAGACGGCGATCCCGTTCGGGCCGTTCCTGATCGCGGGGGCGTACGCGGGGCTGCTGATCGGGGCGTACGCGGCCTGAGATCGGGAGCGGGGGCGGAGGCGCGGGCGGGAACGGGCGCGGGGGTGTACGGCGGCCCGGGCTGACACCCGGCCTGTCACAGGGCTGGCGTAGGCTGGCCGAGACCGCCCGAACCCTTGACGAAAGGCACGCCCCGGTGAGCGAGAAGGCCGACCTTCAGTCCGTCCTCGACCGTGCCGCCGAAGGTGGGCGTATCACTCCGGAGGAGGCGCTCGACCTCTACCGCGATGCCCCGCTGCACGCGCTGGGCTCCGCCGCGGACGCCGTGCGCCGCCGTCGGTACGCGGGCACGGAGCACATCGCGACGTACATCATCGAGCGGAACATCAACTACACGAACGTGTGCGTGACGGCGTGCAAGTTCTGCGCCTTCTACGCCCCGCCCACGGCCAAGGACAAGGGCTGGACCCGCGACCTGGACGACATCCTGCGCCGCTGCGCGGAGACCGTCGAACTCGGCGGCACCCAGATCATGTTCCAGGGCGGACACCACCCGGACTACGGCGTCGAGTACTACGAGAAGCATTTCGCCGCCATCAAGAAGGAGTTCCCCCAGCTGGTGATCCACTCGCTGGGCGCGTCCGAGGTCGAGCACATGGCCCGGATCTCCAAGGTGAGCGTGGAGGAGGCCATCCAGCGCATCCACGGGGCCGGCCTCGACTCCTTCGCGGGCGCCGGTGCCGAGATGCTCCCCGAGCGCCCCCGCAAGGCCATCGCGCCGCTCAAGGAGTCCGGCGAGCGCTGGCTGGAGATCATGGAGACGGCGCACAACCTGGGCGTGGAGTCCACGTCCACGATGCTCATGGGCACCGGCGAGACCAACGCCGAGCGCATCGAGCACCTGCGCATGATCCGTGACGTACAGGACCGCACGGGCGGCTTCCGCGCGTTCATCCCGTACCTCTACCAGCCGATGAACAACCACCTGAAGGGCCGCACCCAGGCCACGATCTTCGAGTACCTGCGAATGATCGCCATCTCCCGGCTCTTCATGGACAACATCGCCCACATCCAGGGCTCCTGGCTGACCACCGGCCAGGACGCGGGCCAGCTGACCCTGCACTACGGCGCGGACGACCTCGGCTCGGTCATGCTGGAGGAGAACGTCGTCTCGGCGGCCGGTGCCAAGCACCGTTCCAACCTCCAGGAAATGATCGACATGATCCGTACGGCGGGGCGGGTCCCGGCCCAGCGCTCCACGACGTACGAACACCTCGTCGTCCACGACGACCCGGCGAACGACCCGGTCGACGCGCGCGTCCAGTCCCACATCTCCTCGACGGCGATCGAGGGCGGCACGGCGCACCCCGAGCTGAAGATCCTCGCGTCCAACTAGGCCTGCGGTGCTGACGATCCACACCGCCGGCCTCCTGGTCCCGGGCGGCGAGAGGCCTTCGCTGCCCGGCGGGGCGGTACTGGTCGAGGGGCGGCAGATCGCGGCCGTGGAGGCGTACGAGGAGCTGGCGGCCGCCCATCCGACGGCACGAGTGCGCCGCTGGCCCGGTCGCATCACCCCTGGCCTGCTCCACCCGCACGGCCCGGAACTCCTGGAGCAGTCCTACCACCCGGACCCACGTGAGGACTTGGGCGACGAACCCCTCATAGGCGAGGCGCTGTCGGCCCTGTCCATGACGGACGCACGGTGGGGCGCGAGCGCGAGGCGGGGCGTACAGCGGTTGCTGGCGCAGGGGACGGTGGCGGTGGTGGGCCCACTGCGCCGCCCCACGGTGATCGACGCAGTGCACAGGTCGGGCCTGAGGATTCAGGACGCGGCCACGGAGGCGGTACTGCCCGCCTTGGTCCCGGGTGCGGACGCGACGTTCGCCGCCTTCGACACAACGGAATGCGTGGCCACGGTGATCAAGGGCCGCTTGCTGCACAGGCGCAGGTAGAAGCTGTCAGGGGCGCGGGGCTGTATCGATGTGCGGCTCCGCCGCGCGGACGCGACAAGCCCCCACCGAGCCGCACCCGGCACTCAACCCCCCAACGCCTCCCCGAACGCCCCCGAACTCTGAGAAACCCCACTGCAATTGGTCAACGGGTCATCCTCATCGGCATCCCCCGACTCACACCGCTGATCCCGAAACGTCGACCACATCGACACCCACGCCACCTCCTTCGACTCGGCGAACTCCCGCACCTGCGCCGCATCGGACAACGTGAACGTCTCCCCGTCCACATCATTCGTCCCGATCATCGAGGTGAGCGCCATGGCCCGCCACGCAGTGGAGTCGGACGTACCGAAGACCGACTTCAACTGGGCCTGCGCCGCCTTCGCCGAAGTGATCGCGTAATCCCCCATGTCCCCGTCGTACGACTCCCCGTAGTTCATCGTCATGATGTTGACCGTCGACACCTGGACCGACTTGTTGTTCGCGGACTCCAGCAACGCCACACTGTCGTCGTCGAGCCCGGACGGCATCACGGGAAGCGTGAACGAGACACGCAGATCGCTCCGTTCCTTCTGCAGCGACGCGATCGCCTCGGACCGCAGATCCACCGAGTCGGAGTCGGTCAGCGCGTCCCCCTCGATGTCGAAATCGGCGAGCGAGGAACCGGCGGCGTCCAGCGCCTTCCCGTAAGCGGCAGCCAGTTCCGCCGCACTGGAGCAGGTCTCGGCCAGTTCCTTCCCGGACGCCCCGCCGAAGGACACCCGCACTTGTGCGCCGTCCTCCTTGAGCGCGCTGATCCGGGACTTGACGGAGGAGTCGCCGACAGCGGACGTGCCGTTCCAGGACGGCGTGCAGTCACTCCCGTCGGCGATCACGAACGCGAGGTTGTACACCGAGGGCGAGCCCGCGGAGTCGTTGTCGGAGGACTCGGTCGCGCTGACGTAGGGCGCGTACGAAGTGACCGGCGCTGACGCCGACGCCGACGGTGACGTACTGCTCTGTTGCGGAGGCTCCGCGTCCGAGGTGCTGTCCGATTCGGCGGAACACCCGGCCGCCGTGGCCAGGGCGAACAGACAAGTGAGCCCGGTCATCGGCTTCAGGAAACTCCGCATTTCGCATGCACCCGCTCTCGTGATTCCGATTTCTGGAGAGCGAATGTCTCACACCCGCCTGAGGTTCATGAGGACAGTCTTTGAACAGCCCCCTCACAGACGAGACGGGTGGTAAAGAACGAACCGGTCGCGCAAGGCGGGCATTCGACCCTCTTCACCTCCCGGAGCGTCGCGCAGGGTTTCTGGGAACCTCTCAGGAAACAGACAGAATAAGAGGTTTCTCATATGCACCTCACAAGAACGCCAAAGGTGGGCACATAAAGTCTGCCTAACGTCTGGGGAATGCATTCCGAGCCTGCCACCGAAAACCGCGCCGACCCGCGCGGTCACCGCCGCAAACGCGGTAGTAACGGGTCCGCCGAGGGGCCCGTGTTCGTTGACAACTCCGGACGCCGCTCCAAGCTGCTGCGCCGGATCGGCCTTCTCCTCGGCGTCCTGTCCCTCGGGTACGCCGTCGTGCTGGGCCTGGCCTTCATGGGCATCGGCGTCTCCAGCACGACGCTGCTGCCCTTCGCGGGCGCCGGCCCCGGCGGTTCCTCGAACTCCGGTCCAGGCGGCATCCGGCCGCAGGGCGGTCTCGGCACCCCGCCGGCGCTGCCCACCGGTACTCCGCCCACCGGCACCGCCACGGGCGCTCCGCCGAGCGCCGCCCCGACCCCGACCGCCTCCGCGGCCTCCAACTGACCGGAACGGCCCACCACATGACCACGACGACGCCCTCCCGCGGCCGCCGGCGTGCCCCCACCCGCATCGAGCGGGCCGCGGGCAAGGCCGCCGCGCTGCAGAAACCGCGGGTCATCCTCGCCCTGCTGCTCCTGCTCGGCCTGACCAGCGTGATGCTGCTCGACGGCTATCTGCGCGCCGAGGTCGGCGGCGACGAGCGGGTGCGCGACGGCGCCAGCTCCAGCAAGGTCCCCGACAAGATCCTGGGCGGCGGGCCGATCATCAGCTTCCGGGGCGGCCGGGCGACCACGACCTCCGTACCGGCCAAGACGATCGCGCTCACCTTCGACGACGGCCCGAACCCGACGTACACGCCCCAGGTCCTGAAGATCCTGGAGAAGTACGACGTCCCGGCGACCTTCTTCCTGGTCGGCTCGATGGTCTCGCGCTACCCGGGGATCGTGAAGGACATGGTCGACCAGGGCAACGAGGTGGGTATCCACACCTTCACCCACGTCGACCTCTCCTACCAGAGCGACGCCCGCATCCGGCGCGAGATGACCCAGACGCAGCTCGCCCTCGCGGGCGCGGCCGGCATCACCACCACGCTGTTCCGGGCGCCGTACTCCTCGGAGACCGACGCGATCGACAACTACAGCTGGCCCGTCTACAAGAAGCTCGGCGAGGAGGGCTACACCAGCGTCTTCGTCGACACCGACAGCGACGACTGGAAGAAGCCGGGCGTCTCGAAGATCGTCAAGTGGGCCACCCCGTCCGGGACCTCGGGCGCCGCCGTACTGATGCACGACGCCGGCGGTGACCGCGAGCAGACGATCAAGGCGCTGCCGGAGTACATCGAGAAGATGCGGGCGAAGGGCTACACCTTCACCACCATCAGCGGGGTCATCGAGGCGCAGAACACGAACAGCGGCCCGGCGGACGGGCAGACGGGCGGGCAGCTCCGGGGGGCGGCGAACGGCCGGAACGCCGACGGCACCGACCGCCTCCAGGCAGCACACCGCGAGGCCACCGGCACGACCCTCTACGAGGGCAAGGCGCTCGTCGCGGCCGTCGCCGTCGCCGAGTACACCGTGCCCACGCTGTCGGTCGGCCTCGTGATCGTGGGCGTGGCCGTCATGGGACGGTTCGGGATGATGCTGATCCTCGCCCGACGCCACTACCGGCAGCGCAACAAGCGCCGCTTCAGCTGGGGACCCACGGTCACCCGGCCGGTGACGGTGATCGTCCCGGCGTACAACGAGAAGGAGTGCATCGCCAACACCCTGGAGTCGCTGGCGAGGAGCACCCATCCGATCGAGGTCGTCGTCGTCGACGACGGCTCCTCGGACGGCACCTCGGAGATCGCCCGCGAGGCGGCCCGCTCACTGGGCATGACGAACGTCCGGGTCATCCGCCAGGAGAACGCGGGCAAACCGGCCGCCCTCAACAACGGCGTGCGCAGCGCCGGCCACGACATCGTCGTGATGATGGACGGCGACACCGTCTTCGAGCCGGACACCGTACGGCAGCTGGTGCAGCCCTTCGCGGACCCGCAGGTCGGCGCGGTCGCCGGCAACGCCAAGGTCGGCAACCGCGACACGGTCATCGGCGCCTGGCAGCACATCGAGTACGTGATGGGCTTCAACCTCGACCGCCGGATGTACGACCTGCTGCGCTGCATGCCCACCATCCCGGGCGCGATCGGCGCGTTCCGCCGCGAGGCGGTCCTCCAGGTCGGCGGCATGAGCGAGGACACCCTCGCCGAGGACACCGACATCACCATCGCGATGCACCGCGCGGGCCGGCGGGTCGTCTACCAGGAGCACGCACGCGCTTGGACCGAGGCGCCGGGCTCCCTCAAGCAGCTGTGGTCGCAGCGCTACCGGTGGTCGTACGGCACCATGCAGGCGCTGTGGAAGCACCGGAAGTCCCTCACCGACAAGGGGCCCTCGGGGCGCTTCGGCCGGGTCGGCATGCCGCTGGTGGTGATCTTCCAGATCGTCACGCCGGTCTTCGCCCCGCTGATCGACGTGTTCACCGCCTACTCGATGATCTTCGTCGACTTCCGGGCGGCGCTGTACGCGTGGCTCGCGGTCCTCGGCGTCCAGCTCGTGTGCGCGGCGTACGCCTTCAAGCTGGACAAGGAGAAGTACCGCTATCTGCTGATGATGCCGCTCCAGCAGCTGGCCTATCGCCAGATGATGTACCTCGTCCTGATCCACTCCTGCATCACCGCTCTCACCGGCGGCCGCCTGCGCTGGCAGAAGCTGAAACGGACCGGCGAGGTCGGGACCCCGGCGGGGGTGGGCTGATGAGCTGGGAGCAGCAGAGCTGTGAACAGCAGGGGTATCAGCAGCAGAGCTATCAGGAGCAGGGGTACGGCTTTGAGTACGGGTACTCGGGCTACGCAGAGTGGCCGCAGCCTCAGTCGTATCCGCAGCAGCCGTATCCGCAGGAGTACGTCGACCACGGCCACCACGGACAGGGCACGGAGCTGGAACCAGAACCGGAGTCGCCGGTTCCCGCAGCCCCCGCTGACGCCGAGGCGGAGGAGGAGAAGCCTCCGTCTCGGCCCCCCGGTCGTGACCGCTACTTCGACACGCTGCGGGCCGTCGCCCTGATCCGGGTCGTCAGCTATCACACCTTCGGGTGGGCCTGGGCCGGCATGGTCTTCCCCTCCATGGGCATCATGTTCGGCCTGGCCGGGACGCTGATGGCGAGGTCCCTGGAACGCCCGGCGGCCAAGGTGATCAAGAGCCGGATGCGCCGTCTGCTGCCGCCGTTCTGGTTCTGGGGCGTCTTCGTGGTCCTCGCGATGCTGGTCCACGACTGGATGCCGGGCTGGCAGATCGTCTACTGGGTGGTGCCGCTCGGCGACCCGCCCGGCAACGCGTGGGGCGAGCAGGCCTGGGAGATCCTCTGGTACCTGCGGACGTACCTGTGGTTCGTCCTGCTGTCCCCGGTGCTGCTGAAGGTCTTCCGGCTCGCCCCGGTGCCGGTACTGCTGCTGTCCCTCGCCCCGATCGTGGCCTTCCACCTCCTGTGGGAGCCCCCGGACGACCGGCTCGGCAGCGCGCTGACCGACCTCGCGACCTTCCTGTTCTGCTGGCTCCTCGGTTTCGCCCACCGGGACGGGGTGCTGGAGCGGCTGAAGCCGGTGGCCGTCGTCCTGCTCTCGCTCGCCGCGATCGGGTTCGGCGGCTGGTACGCCTTCACCCAGGCCGAGACGGGCTCGTACGACCTCGACGACATCCCCCTCGCGCAGGCCTTCTGGTCCGCCGGGTACGTGACGCTGCTGATGTGGGCGAAGTCGTCCTTCGGGATCGACTTCGCCTGGCTCACCCGCTTCCGCCGGACCGACCGGGTCGTCACGGTCTTCAACTCCCGTGCGGTGACGATCTACCTGTGGCACGAGATCGCGCTGATCCTCGCCGTGCCGCTGATCGACCAGTTCTGGAACGTGCCCGCCTTCGAGAAGTGGCTGCCGCTGGAGAGCCAGTGGTTCATGTTCGGCGTCGGCTGGATCCTGATCGCGGTGTTCGTGCTGCTGTGCGGATGGGTGGAGGACGTGGCCGGGAAGAAGAAGCCGCAGCTTCTTCCGGGCGGGCGGCCTGCAAGAATGGGGACGTGACCCGCGCTTCCCTGAACAAGCAGCCGCACGAAGTCGCCTCGATGTTCGACGACGTGGCGGAACGGTACGACCTGACGAACGACGTGCTGTCGCTCGGCCAGGACCGGGTGTGGCGCAAGGAGGTCGCCAGGGCCGTCGACGCCCGCCCCGCCCAGAAGATCCTGGACCTGGCGGCGGGCACCGCCACCTCCTCGCTGCCCTTCGCCCGCACCGGCGCCTATGTCGTGCCCTGCGACTTCTCGCTCGGGATGCTCCAGGTCGGCAAGCGCAAGCACACCTGGCTGCCGTTCACCGCGGGCGACGCGACGAAGCTGCCCTTCAAGGACGACACCTTCGACGCCGTCACCATCTCCTTCGGGCTGCGCAACGTCCAGGACACCGACTCGGCGCTGCGCGAGATGTACCGGGTGACCAGGCCCGGCGGCCGGGTCGTGATCTGCGAGTTCTCCCACCCGACCTGGGCGCCCTTCCGTACGGTCTACACCGAGTACCTGATGCGCGCCCTGCCGCCGGTCGCCCGTGCGGTCTCCTCCAACCCCGACGCGTACGTCTACCTCGCCGAGTCCATCCGCGCCTGGCCGAACCAGCCGGCCCTGGCGGAGCGCCTCCAGAAGGCGGGCTGGTCGAAAGTGGCGTGGCGGAACCTGACGGGCGGGATCGTGGCCCTGCACCGGGGCGTCAAGGAGAGCTGAGCGGCTCGGCGCGCCGGCTCAGAGTCCCGTCACACAGCGGACCACATACGGATCGCCCGGCTCGTCCAGTTCGCGCTGGAGGCCACCGCTCGGGGGATGGGGGATACGGGGCTCCCGGCTGCCTCCGCCGCCCTCACCCGGGCCGAGGTCGAACCACACGTACACCACGGAGTCCCGCGGCACCTCCGCGCCGGCCTGCGGGTACTGGCGTACGACATAGTCGACGACGGCCTGGTGGAAGTCCCTGCGATCCGGCGCGTTGACGAACAGGCCCTGCGCCTGTGCCGTTTCGCGCGCGTCGATGGCCATGAGTCCGACCAGACGCGGTACGCGCACTTCGGGCGTCTTGGGTGTTATACGCACAGATGTCACCCCCAGCGGTACTGGCAGGGTAACTCCGTGCCGGTGGCGGCCGGAAGTGCCGGGTTTCTTTCTGTAGCAGACCGCTACTCCGGGTGACTGCCCTGCAGGGAGAGCCGGAAGCACAGCGCCTCTTCCGGGAGCAGGGGGTGCGGGAAGGTCTCCGAGAGTTCCATCCCGAGGCGCTTGGCGACCGCGATCGACCGTTCGTTGCCGGGTCTGATCATCGCCACCACGTTCGGGACGCCCGCCGCCCTGAGCCGCTCCAGCGTCATCTGCGCGGCCACCGTGGCGTATCCCTGCCCCCAGTACGCCCGCCCGAGCCGCCAGCCGATCTCGATCTCGCCCGTCGGCCCCCAGTCCCGCGGCCACGGCTGGGCACCGGTGAAGCCGATGACCTGACCGCGCTCGCCGACCATGGTCCACAGACAGAAACCGCGCTCGGCGTCGTGCCGGCGCTGCCGCGCGGTGAGCTCCTCGTAGACATACAGCTCCGCGGATCTGCCGCCGTGGAACTCCATGACGTCCGGGTCGTCGAAGACCCGGTGCCAGGCCACGGCGTCCTCGTCGGTGGGGACGCGCAGCCGTACTACGGGCAGAGCTCGGTTCACTGGGGGCAGCCCTTCAGCCGGGTGATCAATTCTGCTGAATAGACTGCCCATGTCCAGTGCCGGTCGGCACGCGGATTCAGAACTTGATTCCGAACTTGATTCCGAGCCTGGGGAGATCCCGCCGTGACCGAGCCCCTGTCCGAGAACACCGCCGATGTCATCGTCGTCGGCGCGGGGCCGGCCGGCTCCACGACCGCGTACCACCTCGCCAAGTCCGGACTCGACGTGCTCCTCCTGGAGAAGACCGAGTTCCCGCGCGAGAAGGTCTGCGGTGACGGCCTCACCCCGCGCGCCACCAAGCAGCTCGTGGCCATGGGCATCGACATCTCCGAAGAGGCCGGCTGGCTGCGGAACAAGGGCCTTCGCATCATCGGCGGCGGCGTGCGCCTCCAGCTCGACTGGCCGGAACTGGCCTCCTTCCCCGACTACGGCCTCGTCCGCAAGCGCGACGACTTCGACGAGCAGCTCGCCCGCCAGGCCCAGAAGGCCGGGGCGCGACTCTACGAGCGCTGCAACGTCGGTGCCCCGATCGTCGACGACCGCACCGGTCGCATCACGGGCGTCCACGCGAAGCTCGGCGAGGAGAAGCGCGAAGTCACCTTCCACGCGCCCCTCGTGGTCGCCGCCGACGGCAACTCCACCCGGCTCTCCCTCGCGATGGGCCTGCACCGCCGCGAGGACCGCCCGATGGGCGTCGCCGTACGGACGTACTTCGAGAGCCCCCGCCACGAGGACGACTACCTGGAGTCCTGGCTGGAGCTGTGGGATCGCCGCGGCCCCGGCGAGGACCGGCTGCTGCCCGGCTACGGCTGGATCTTCGGCATGGGCGACGGCACCTCCAACGTCGGCCTCGGTGTCCTGAACACCTCCGACTCCTTCAAGGAGCTCGACTGGCGCGAGGTGCTGAAGGCCTGGTGCGCCTCGATGCCGGAGGAGTGGGGCTACACCCCCGACAACATGACAGGTCCGATCCGGGGCGCCGCCCTGCCCATGGCCTTCAACCGCCAGCCGCACTACACCAAGGGCCTGCTCCTGGTCGGTGACGCCGGCGGCATGGTCAACCCCTTCAACGGCGAGGGCATCGCCTACGCCATGGAGTCCGGCCAGATCGCCGCCGACGTCATCGTCCAGGCCCACGCCCGCGCGACGCCCGCCCAGCGGGAGATCGCCCTGCAGCGCTACCCGCAGGTCCTCAAGGACACCTACGGCGGCTACTACACGCTGGGCCGCGCCTTCGTGAAGCTCATCGGCAACCCGAAGGTCATGAAGATCGCGGCCCAGCGCGGCCTGACCCACCCGCTGCTGATGAAGTTCACCCTCAAGATGCTCGCCAACCTCACCGACCCCACGGGCGGCGACGCGATGGACCGGATCATCAACGGGCTGAGCAAGGTGGCGCCGAAGGCGTGACGGGAGCCCTGCACCGGAGCACCGTGGAGGGATGGACGCAGGGATCGCGTTACCCGTGTTCGTCATCCTCATCGCGGTGTCGGTGTGGGCGCTGGTCCACTCCCTCAGGCGCTGACGGTGCCCCTCAGTCGTTGACGGTGCCCCTCGGGCGCTGACGGTGCCCCTCGGGCGCTGACGGTGCCCTGAGCGCCGTTCAGTGCCTGTCGAATGACGACGTGCCCGACACGCCGGACCCCGTCGTCGTCCACGCGGCGAGATCGGGCCCGAACTCGGTCACGTCCCGGCATCCAACCCCGCGCAGGAGAACGGAAGGGCCGCAGCCCCCGAGCGGCTGCGGCCCTTCCGTGCGTTCGTGCTGCCCCGGTGACCCATGTCCCCGGGTGTCCCGGTGTCAGAGCACCCGCACCGCTCCGGTCGGCGGGTCGTAGGACAGCGGCTTCTCGACGACGCCCGTCGAGGGGTTCTGCGCGCCGACGAACATGCCGTCGCCGACGTACACCGCCACGTGGTACGCGCTGCCCGCACCGCCCCAGTACAGGATGTCGCCCGGCTGGAGGTTGCTCAGCGAGACCTGGGTGCCCGCGGTCGACTGGTCCTGCGAGACGCGCGGCAGGTCGACGCCGATCTGGCTGAACGCGGCCTGCACGAGGCCCGAGCAGTCCCAGGAGTTGGGGCCGGTGCCGCCGGAGACGTAGGCGTCACCCACCTGTGCCTTGACGAAGGCGATGACGGCCGCGGCCGAACCGGTGGCCGTGGACGAGCTCGTGGAGACACTGGCGCTCGCCGAGGCGGACAGGGTGGTCCGCTCGGAGCTGCGCGAGGCGGCCTCCTCAGCGGCGGCCCTGCGTGCCTCCTCGGCCTTCTTCTTGGCCTCAGCCTTCTTCTTGGCCTCCGCGAGGTCCGCCTTGGCCTGCTTCGCGGCCTTTGCGGCGGCCGCGTCACGCTCGGCCTGCAGCTGGTAGTTGGCGGCCGCCTGCTGCATCGCGTCGGCGGACTCGGCGACCTGGCTGCCCAGGTCGGCCGAGAGGGTGGGCAGTTCGAGGGTCTGCGTCGTCGACTCGGCGGCGAACGCCGAAGCCGACGCGCCCGCCGCTGCCATGCTGAGCACGCCACCGGCGACTCCGGCACGCACGGCGATCGAAGTCGTCGCGCTGCGGCGGGGTTTCCGGTGGCTGCGTATGTGAGCGGTGTGGGACATGAGACCAACTGGTATCAGGGGCTCCTCCATACCTTCAAGAAACGTGGGCTGCGCCACAGTTGTTCAATCGGTGGCCCGAAAACCCGGTGGCTCACTCTTTATTGACGCCGTAACGGACATTGCGGACTCACGTGATCATGGCCGTGATCATGGCCTTTCGCTGTTACGCCCGAATTGCCCCGCAGCTACCACCGGTTGGGGCCGATGGCCAAGCCCCCTTCCTGGGAGGCTCCTGTGGATGTGGCGGAGGTCACGCAACGGTTACGGCGACGGCTGCGTCCGGAGCGTGCCGGCGCTCGTGAATGTGTGCACGCGTCCACACTCGTCCTCGCGCCTCCCTCTGACGTGTGAACGCGGTCCACTATCAAGCGGTCGCGCCCACCGCCAATTTGCATGCAGGGGAAGCTTCTTGATATGGAGACGCCTCTCCCGACCTGCGCCGACTAGCGAAAATGTCACCTCTGGTGATCACTCGGACGCTTCTCGTATGAAGATCACCGCTGATCCGACTTCATGATCCTTCGTCTGGTGGTGGAGATCACAAAGCTTGTGCAATACCCCGTGTCGCAGATCACAGACCGGCGGGCATAAGATGCGGGTCAGTTGGGCTTGTGACCTGCTTCACATGTTCGCGATCTTCGTCGGGACGGACGGAGGTCAGAGGGACGTATGAGCCGGGTGTGAGTCCGATGCCATCGCCAGCAGTCAGTGCCGACTGAGAGGAGCGAGGAGCGGTGAACGCTTATGCGCCCATCCTCGTACTGGGAGCCCTCGGGGCAGGCTTTGCGATCTTCTCCGTGGTCATGGCCACGCTGATCGGTCCGAAGCGGTACAACCGGGCCAAGCTCGAGGCCTACGAGTGCGGGATCGAGCCGACCCCCACGCCGGCCGGCGGCGGGCGCTTCCCCATCAAGTACTACCTGACGGCGATGCTCTTCATCGTCTTCGACATCGAGATCGTCTTCCTCTACCCCTGGGCCGTCACCTTCGACGCCCTGGGTGTTTTCGGGCTCGTGGAGATGCTGCTCTTCGTGCTCACCGTCTTCGTCGCGTACGCGTACGTATGGCGGCGCGGCGGCCTGGAATGGGACTGAGGGGCCTTTAACTCATGGGACTCGAAGAAAAGCTGCCGAGCGGCTTCCTGCTGACCACCGTCGAGCAGGCCGCGGGCTGGGTGCGCAAGGCGTCCGTCTTCCCGGCCACCTTCGGCCTCGCCTGCTGTGCCATCGAGATGATGACCACCGGCGCCGGACGCTACGACCTGGCCCGCTTCGGCATGGAGGTCTTCCGCGGCTCACCCCGCCAGGCGGACCTCATGATCGTCGCCGGCCGGGTCAGCCAGAAGATGGCGCCGGTGCTCAGGCAGGTCTACGACCAGATGCCGAACCCCAAGTGGGTCATCTCCATGGGGGTCTGCGCCTCCTCGGGCGGCATGTTCAACAACTACGCGATCGTGCAGGGCGTCGACCACATCGTCCCGGTCGACATCTATCTGCCCGGCTGCCCGCCACGGCCGGAGATGCTGATGGACGCGATTCTCAAGCTCCACCAGAAGATCCAGTCCTCCAAGCTCGGCGTGAACGCCGAGGAGGCGGCCCGAGAGGCGGAGGAGGCGGCGCTCAAGGCCCTGCCCACGATCGAGATGAAGGGGCTGCTGCGGTGAGCGACGCGAACGGCACCAACGGAGCCAACCCGGAGAAGGATCTGAGCGGCTCCAACCTCCCCGGCCAGCGCGGCGAGGGCGGTGAGGAGATCCGCGTCCAGCGCGGCATGTTCGGCGCCGACAACGGCGGCGACACCTCCGGCTACGGCGGCCTGGTCCGCTCCATCAGGCTGCCGGGGGAGGCCACCCGCCCCTACGGCGGCTGGTTCGACGAGGTCGCCGACGAACTGGAAGGCGCCCTGGAGGAGCAGGGACTGCTCCCCGGCAACGCGATCGAGAAGACGGTCGTCGACCGCGGCGAGATCACCTTCCACATCGAGCGCGAGCACCTGCTGCGCGTCGCACAGACCCTGCGCGACGACCCGGCCCTGCGCTTCGAGCTCTGCACCGGCGTCAGCGGGGTCCACTACCTCCACGACAAGGGCCGCGAGCTGCACGCCGTCTACCACCTGCGCTCGATCACCCACAACCGGCTGATCCGCCTGGAGGTCAGCGCGCCGGACGCCGACCCGCACATCCCCTCCCTGGTCTCGGTGTATCCGACCAACGACTGGCACGAGCGCGAGACCTACGACTTCTTCGGGATCGTCTTCGACGGTCACCCGGCCCTGACGCGGATCATGATGCCGGACGACTGGCAGGGCCATCCGCAGCGCAAGGACTACCCCCTCGGCGGCATCCCCGTCGAGTACAAGGGCGCCCAGATCCCGGCTCCGGACCAGCGGAGGTCGTACTCGTGAGCACTTCCCACGCCTCTCCTCGTGAGACCACCGAGGGCACCGTCTACACCGTCACCGGTGGCGACTGGGACGAGATCGTCCAGGCCGCGGCCCGTGCCGACGACGAGCGCATCGTCCTCAACATGGGCCCGCAGCACCCGTCCACCCACGGAGTGCTCCGCCTGATCCTGGAGATCGACGGCGAGACGGTCACCGAGGCCCGGTGCGGCATCGGCTACCTCCACACCGGCATCGAGAAGAACCTCGAGTTCCGCACGTGGACGCAGGGCACCACGTTCGTGACGCGCATGGACTACCTGACGTCCTTCTTCAACGAGACCGCCTACTGTCTCGCCGTCGAGAAGCTCCTCGGCGTCGAGGACCAGATCCCTGACCGCGCCACCCTCATCCGGGTGCTCCTGATGGAGCTGAACCGGCTCTCCTCGCACCTGGTGTGCATCGCCACCGGCGGCATGGAACTCGGCGCCACCACGATCATGATCTACGGATTCCGTGATCGTGAAATGATTCTCGACATCTACGAGCTCATCACGGGCCTTCGGATGAACCACGCGTACATCCGCCCCGGCGGACTCGCGCAGGACCTGCCGCCCGGCGCGGTGGACCACATCCGCGAGTTCGTGAAGAAGATGAAGAAGAACCTCCCGGAGTACGACAAGCTCGCCACCGGGAACCCCATCTTCAAGGCCCGTATGCAGGACGTCGGCTATCTGGACCTGGCGGGCTGCATGGCCCTCGGCGCCACCGGCCCCATCCTGCGCTCCACCGGCCTGCCGCACGACCTGCGCAAGGCACAGCCCTACTGCGGCTACGACACCTACGAGTTCGACGTGCCGACCGCCGACACCTGCGACTCCTACGGCCGCTTCCTGATCCGCCTGGAGGAGATGCGCCAGTCGCTCAGGATCGTCGAACAGTGCCTGGACCGGCTCCAGCCCGGCCCGGTCATGGTCGCCGACAAGAAGATCGCCTGGCCCGCCCAGCTCGCGCTCGGCCCCGACGGGCTCGGCAACTCCCTCGACCACATCAAGAAGATCATGGGCACCTCCATGGAGGCCCTGATCCACCACTTCAAGCTGGTCACCGAGGGCTTCCGCGTCCCGCCGGGACAGGCGTACGCGGCCGTCGAGTCGCCCAAGGGCGAACTCGGGGTGCACGCCGTGTCCGACGGCGGCACCCGCCCCTTCCGGGTCCATTTCCGCGACCCGTCCTTCACCAACCTTCAGGCCATGGCGGCGATGTGCGAGGGCGGCCAGGTCGCCGACGTCATCGTCGCTGTCGCGTCCATCGACCCCGTGATGGGAGGCGTCGACCGGTGACCACCAGTTCTTCCGAGCGGGGCGTCAGCCTGGGCATGCCCGAACTGCCCGCACCCGCTTACCCGGACGACGTCCGAGCCCGGCTGGAGACGGACGCGCGCGAGATCATCGCCCGCTACCCGGACTCCCGCTCGGCGCTCCTGCCGTTGCTGCATCTCGTGCAGTCGGAGGAGGGCCATGTCACGCGCACCGGCATGCAGTTCTGCGCGGACGTGCTGGAGCTGACCACGGCCGAGGTCACCGCGGTGGCCACCTTCTACACCATGTACCGGCGCAGGCCGTCCGGTGACTACCAGGTCGGGGTCTGCACCAACACCCTGTGCGCGGTGATGGGCGGCGACGCGATCTTCTCCGAGCTCCAGGAGCACCTGGGCGTCGGCAACGGCGAGACCACCGACGACGGCAAGGTCACCCTGGAGCACATCGAGTGCAACGCGGCCTGCGACTTCGCGCCGGTCGTGATGGTCAACTGGGAGTTCTTCGACAACCAGACCCCGGCCACCGCCAAGCGGCTCGTCGACGACCTGCGCGAGGGACGTCCGGTCGAGCCCACGCGCGGGGCGCCGCTGTGCACCTTCAAGGAGACCGCGCGGATCCTCGCCGGCTTCCCCGACGAGCGGCCCGGTGCCGTCGAGGCGAGCGGCGGAGCGGGACCCGCGTCGCTGGTGGGCCTCCGCCTGGCCAGGGGAGAGACCGCACCCGCGCGCGTGGTCCATCCGCGCGACGGCGCACCGCAGGGCCGCGACGGCGCACCGCAGGACCGGGACGTCCACGAGCCGTCCCCGAGGCAGCACCTGAGCTCACACGACGCGCCACAGGACACGTCGGCCTCCGACCCGGCCCACCCGGCCGGGCCCACCGCCGAGGAGGGGGAGTGATGACCTTGGCACCCGAACTGAAGGACACCAGTCCCGAGAAGCTGCTCGCACCCGTGCTGTCGGCCTTCTGGGACGAGGACGAGTCCTGGACGCTGGACGTCTACAAGAGGCACGAGGGGTACGAGGGGCTCCGCAAGGCGCTCGCGATGTCGCCGGACGACCTGATCGCGTACGTCAAGGACTCCGGTCTGCGCGGCCGCGGCGGCGCCGGATTCCCCACCGGGATGAAGTGGCAGTTCATTCCGCAGGGGGATGGAAAGCCGCACTATCTAGTTGTCAACGCCGACGAGTCGGAGCCCGGGACGTGCAAGGACATCCCGCTCCTCTTCGCGAACCCGCACAGCCTCATCGAGGGCATGATCATCGCGTGTTACGCCATCAGGTCTTCGCATGCCTTCATCTATCTGCGGGGTGAAGTCGTCCCCGTACTGCGGCGGTTGCACTCGGCCGTGAGCGAGGCCTACGCGGCCGGCTACCTCGGACAGAACATCCTGGGCAGCGGCCTCGATCTCGACATCACCGTGCACGCGGGCGCCGGCGCGTACATCTGCGGTGAGGAGACCGCACTGCTCGACTCGCTCGAAGGCCGCCGTGGCCAACCGCGGCTCCGTCCCCCCTTCCCTGCGGTCGCGGGCCTCTACGCCTGCCCGACTGTTGTAAATAACGTGGAGTCGATCGCGTCGGTTCCCGCGATCCTCCAAAGGGGGAAAGACTGGTTCAGGTCGATGGGCAGCGAGAAGTCCCCGGGCTTCACGCTCTACTCGCTCAGCGGCCACGTCGCGAGCCCCGGCCAGTACGAGGCCCCGCTCGGCATCACGCTGCGCCAGCTGCTGGAGATGAGCGGCGGAATGCGGCCCGGACACCGGCTGAAGTTCTGGACGCCGGGCGGTTCCTCGACGCCGATGTTCACCGAGGAGCACCTCGACGTCCCCCTCGACTACGAGGGCGTCGGCGCCGCCGGTTCCATGCTCGGTACCAAGGCCCTGCAGTGCTTCGACGAGACGACCTGCGTCGTCCGCGCCGTCACCCGCTGGACCGAGTTCTACGCCCACGAGTCCTGCGGCAAGTGCACCCCGTGCCGTGAAGGCACCTACTGGCTCGTGCAGTTGCTGCGCGACATCGAGGCCGGCAAGGGCGCCATGTCCGACCTCGACAAGCTGAACGACATCGCCGACAACATCAACGGCAAGTCGTTCTGCGCCCTCGGCGACGGTGCCGCCTCGCCGATCTTCTCCTCGCTCAAGTACTTCCGCGAGGAGTACGAGCAGCACATCACGGGCCGCGGCTGCCCCTTCGACCCGGCCAAGTCGACGGTCTGGGCCGACTCCCGCACGGAGGTGAACGCATGACTGTGACCACCAGCACTCCCGCGGGAGGGGGAGAGGCGGCGGTCCCGCCGGAGGATCTCGTCTCGCTGACGATCGACGGCGCCGAGATCAGCGTGCCCAAGGGCACCCTGGTCATCCGGGCCGCCGAACAGCTCGGCATCGAGATCCCCCGGTTCTGCGACCACCCCCTCCTCGACCCGGCCGGCGCCTGCCGGCAGTGCATCGTCGAGGTCGAGGGCCAGCGCAAGCCGATGGCCTCCTGCACCATCACCTGCACCGACGGGATGGTGGTGAAGACCCACCTCACCTCGCCGGTCGCCGAGAAGGCCCAGCACGGTGTGATGGAGCTCCTCCTCATCAACCACCCGCTGGACTGCCCGGTCTGCGACAAGGGCGGCGAGTGCCCCCTGCAGAACCAGGCGATGTCCCACGGGCAGTCCGAGTCCCGCTTCGAGGGCAAGAAGCGCACCTACGAGAAGCCCGTCCCGATCTCCACCCAGGTGCTGCTCGACCGCGAGCGGTGCGTGCTGTGCGCCCGCTGCACCCGCTTCTCCAACCAGATCGCGGGCGACCCCATGATCGAGCTGATCGAGCGGGGAGCGCTCCAGCAGGTCGGCACCGGCGAGGGTGACCCCTTCGAGTCGTACTTCTCCGGCAACACCATCCAGATCTGCCCGGTCGGCGCGCTTACCTCGGCGGCGTACCGGTTCCGCTCCCGCCCCTTCGACCTGGTGTCCTCCCCGAGTGTGTGCGAGCACTGCTCCGGCGGCTGCGCCACCCGCACCGACCACCGGCGCGGCAAGGTCATGCGCAAGCTCGCGGCCAACGACCCCGCGGTCAACGAGGAGTGGATCTGCGACAAGGGGCGCTTCGCCTTCCGGTACGCGCAGCAGCGGGACCGGCTGGAGCACCCGCTGGTGCGCAACCCCGAGGGCGAGCTGGTGCCGGCGTCCTGGCCGGAGGCGCTCCAGATCGCGGCCCAGGGGCTGCTCGCCTCGCGCGGCCGGGCCGGAGTCCTCACCGGCGGCCGGCTCACCATCGAGGACGCCTACGCGTACAGCAAGTTCGCGCGCGTGGCGCTCGACACCAACGACATCGACTTCCGCGCGCGCGTGCACAGCGGCGAGGAGGCCGACTTCCTGGCCGCGCGGGTCGCCGGCCACGGCCGTGACCTCGACGGTACGGGCGTCACGTACACCGCTCTGGAGAAGGCGCCGGCGGTCCTGCTGGTCGGGTTCGAGGCCGAGGAGGAGGCGCCCGGCGTCTTCCTGAGGCTCCGCAAGGCCTGGCGGGGACACGGCCAGAAGGTCTTCTCGCTCGCCACCCACGCCACGCGCGGTCTGGAGAAGGCGGGCGGCACGCTGCTGCCCGCCGCCCCCGGCACCGAGACCGAGTGGCTGGACGCGCTGGCCGGCGGAGTCGGCCTGGAGGACGACGGCAGCAGGGCCTCCGAGGCGCTGCGCACCGCGGGCGCGGTGATCGTCGTCGGCGAGCGGCTGGCCGCTGTGAAGGGCGGACTGACCGCCGCCGTACGGGCCGCCTCCGCGACCGGCGCGCAGCTGGTGTGGATCCCGCGGCGGGCCGGAGAGCGCGGCGCCCTCGAAGCGGGCGCGCTGCCCTCGCTGCTGCCGGGCGGGCGTCCGGCCACCGACCCACGCGCGCGTGAGGAGGTCGCCTCGGTCTGGGGCGTGGCCGAACTCCCGCACCGGTACGGCAGGGACACCGGTCAGATCGTCGAGGCCGCGATGTCCGGCGAGCTCCAGGCCCTGGTGGTCGCGGGCGTCGAGGTCGCGGACCTGCCCGACCCGGCACGCGCGCGTGAAGCGCTCCAGGAGGTCGGGTTCGTGGTGTCGCTGGAACTGCGTCCCGGTGAGGTCACCGAGCACGCGGACGTCGTCCTGCCGGTGGCCGCGGTCGCCGAGAAGGCCGGCACCTTCCTCAACTGGGAGGGCAGGGTGCGCTTCTTCGAGGCCGCGCTCAAACCCGACCAGATGACCCGCCGACTCGCGCCCACCGACGCACGGGTGCTGCAGATGCTGGCCGACGCCATGGACGTACACCTGGGTCTGCCGGATCTGCGCACCACGCGCGCGGAGATCGACCGGCTCGGCCCGTGGGACGGACCGCGCGGTACCGAACCCTTCGAGACCGGGGCCCAGTTGCCGCGGCCCGCCGTCGGAGAGGCCGTGCTGGCCGGACACCGGCTGCTGCTCGACCAGGGTCTGCTCCAGCAGGGCGACGAGGCGCTCGCCGGGACCCGGCACGCGGCACGCGCGCGGGTGTCGGCCGCGACAGCCGCCGAGGTGGGCGTCAAGGAGGGCGATCTCCTCGCCGTGACCGGCAAGACCGGAGTCGTCGAACTGCCGCTGCAGGTCACCGAGATGCCCGACCGCGTGGTCTGGCTCCCGCTGAACTCCACCGGCGCGGGCGTCGCCTCCGACGCCGGGGTGGTGCCCGGCTCCCTCGTCCACATCGGCCCGGCGACGCTCGCTGCCGAAGCTCCCAAGGAGGTGGAGGCATGAGCCCGTACCGCGCCGCGGAAGACCTCTCGATGTTCGGCACCGACCCCTGGTGGCTCGTCGTCATCAAGGCCGTCTTCTGCTTCGCCTTCCTGATGGTGACCGTGCTGTTCTCCATCGTGTGGGAGCGCAAGGTCGTCGCCTGGATGCAGCTGCGCATCGGCCCCAACCGACACGGCCCCTGGGGCATGCTCCAGTCGCTCGCCGACGGCATCAAGCTGATGCTGAAGGAAGACGTCATCGTCAAGCGCGCGGACAAGGTCGTCTACGTCCTCGCGCCGATCGTCGCGGCCATCCCGGCCTTCATGGCGATCGCGGTGATCCCCTTCGGCCCCTCCGGCAACGAGATCTCGATCTTCGGCCACCGCACCGCGATGCAGCTCACCGACCTGCCGATCGCGATGCTCTACATCCTCGCGGTCGCCTCGGTCGGCATCTACGGCATCGTCCTGGCGGGCTGGAGCTCCGGATCGACGTATCCGCTCCTCGGCGGCCTGCGCTCCTGCGCGCAGATGATCTCGTACGAGATCGCCATGGGTGCCGCCTTCGCCTCGGTGTTCCTGTACTCCGGGTCGATGTCGACCTCGGCGATCGTCGAGGCGCAGCAGGACCGCTGGTACATCGTCCTGCTGCCGGTCTCCTTCATCATCTACGTCATCACCATGGTCGGCGAGACCAACCGCGCCCCCTTCGACATGCCGGAGTCCGAGGGCGACCTGGTCGGCGGCTTCAACACCGAGTACTCGTCGATCAAGTTCGCGATGTTCATGCTCGCCGAGTACGTGAACATGGTGACGGTCTCGGCCGTGACGACCACGCTCTTCCTCGGCGGCTGGCGGGCCCCCTGGCCCATCAGCACCTTCTGGGAGGGCGCGAACCACGGCTGGTGGCCGCTGCTCTGGTTCGTGATCAAGGTGCAGCTGCTGCTGTTCTTCTTCATCTGGCTGCGCGGCACACTCCCGCGGGTCCGCTACGACCAGTTGATGAAGCTCGGCTGGAAGGTCCTCATCCCGGTCTCCGTGGTGTGGCTGATGCTCGTGGCGACCGTGCGGACCCTGCGCAACGAGAACTACGACTTCGCCGACATCGCGCTCTACGTCGGCGGCGGAGTCCTGGTCCTGCTGCTGCTCTCCTTCGTCGTGGACATGTTCCGCGAGAAGTCGACGGCGGCCGCGGAGCCCGCCGGACAGCCGGCCGGATTCGACCCGATGGCGGGCGGATTCCCCGTCCCGCCGCTGCCCGGACAGGAGTTGCCGTCTGCGCCCAGGCGCCGCTCGCGCCAGGAGCGGGAGCTGATTGTCAGTGGCGGGCCCGATACTCACAGTGACGGACCGCCGACTGGTTCTACGGATGGAAAGGAGGCGTCCGATGGCTGAGGAGCCCAAGGAGACCAAGCCCGGTTTCATGAACCCCGTCGCCGGCTTCGGCGTGACCTTCAAGGCCATGTTCAAGAAGCGGCTGACCGAGCAGTACCCGGAGCAGCAGAAGACCACCGCTCCGCGGTTCCACGGACGGCACCAGCTCAACCGCCATCCGGACGGCCTGGAGAAGTGCGTCGGCTGCGAGCTGTGCGCCTGGGCCTGCCCCGCCGACGCCATCTATGTGGAGGGCGCCGACAACACCGACGAGGAGCGCTACTCGCCGGGCGAGCGGTACGGCCGCGTCTACCAGATCAACTACGCCCGCTGCATCCTGTGCGGGCTGTGCATCGAGGCCTGCCCCACGCGCGCGCTGACGATGACCAACGAGTTCGAGCTGGCCGACAGCAGCCGCGCCAACCTCATCTTCACCAAGGAACAGCTGCTCGCCGGCCTCGAAGAGGGCATGGTCGACTCGCCCCACGCCATCTACCCCGGCACGCACGAGCAGGACTACTACCGGGGCCTGGTCACCGAGGCCGCGCCCGGCACCGTGCCCCAGGTCGCCGTCTCCAAGGGCGAGGTGGTCCAAGAGGCCGACTCCACCTTCGGTGCGGACGAACCGGCGTCGGAGAAGGTGATCGGGCGATGACCGCACCTCTCCAGCTCGCCGCCGCGGCCACCCTGGCCGCCGACACCTCCACCGGCGAGGCCTTCCAGTTCTGGGTCCTCGGCACCGTCGCCGTGATCGGCGCCCTGTGCACCGTCTTCATGAAGAAGGCCGTGCACAGCGCGCTCTGTCTCGCCGGCACCATGATCATCCTGGCGGTGTTCTACCTCGCCAACGGCGCCTACTTCCTCGGCGTCGTCCAGATCGTCGTCTACACCGGCGCGATCATGATGCTGTTCCTGTTCGTGGTGATGCTCGTCGGCGTGACCGCGGCGGACTCCCTCAAGGAGACCATCAGGGGCCAGCGCTGGCTGGCCCTGGTGTGCGGGCTCGGCTTCGGCATCCTGCTCTTCGCCGGCATCGGCAACGCCTCCCTCAAGCAGTTCAACGGCCTCACCCAGGCCAACTCGGGCGGCAATGTGGAGGGTCTGGCGACCCTCATCTTCACCAAGTACGTCTTCGCCTTCGAAATCACCGGCGCCCTGCTGATCACCGCCGCCGTCGGCGCCATGGTGCTCACCCACCGCGAGCGCACCGAACGCGCCCTGACCCAGCGCGAGATGGCCGAGAAGCGCGTCCGCGAGGGCAAGCACGTCCCGCCGCTGCCCGCCCCCGGCGTCTACGCCCGGCACAACGCGGTGGACATCGCGGGCCTGCTGCCCGACGGCACCCCGTCCGAGCTCACGGTCAGCAAGACACTGCGCGAGCGCGGCCAGATCAGGGACGTGTCCGCCGAGGCGCTCAACGACCTCAAGGCGCTGGAGCAGCGCGCCGAGGAACGCCTGGAGCGGACCGAG
Organism: Streptomyces sp. NPDC005303; assembly: GCF_040607335.1. Classification (NCBI taxonomy): domain Bacteria; kingdom Bacillati; phylum Actinomycetota; class Actinomycetes; order Kitasatosporales; family Streptomycetaceae; genus Streptomyces; species Streptomyces sp. NPDC005303. Next base: position 143,426 of record NZ_JBEXGM010000001.1, read on the forward strand.
ATCGAACCGGCCACCTTCAAGAGGGAGGCGTCGAAGTGAACCCGGTCAACTACCTCTACCTCGCCGCCCTGTTGTTCACGATCGGCGCCACCGGCGTGCTGATCAGGCGCAACGCAATCGTCGTGTTCATGTGCGTCGAGCTCATGCTCAACGCCTGCAACCTCGCGTTCGTCGCCTTCTCCCGGATGCACGGCAATCTCGACGGCCAGGTCATCGCCTTCTTCACGATGGTCGTCGCCGCCGCGGAGGTCGTGGTCGGGCTCGCGATCATCGTGTCGCTGTTCCGTTCCCGCCACTCGGCCTCGGTCGACGACGCCAGCCTGATGAAGCTGTAAGGGGTCGCTGAACCGTGACTAACGCTGAGAACCTGATCGCGCTGCTCATCGCGGCGCCCCTGCTCGGAGCGGCGGTGCTGCTGACCGGCGGCCGGCGGCTGGACGCCGTCGGCCACTGGATCGGCACGATCCTCGCCGCCGCTTCCTTCGTGTTCGGCGCCATCCTCTTCGCCGACCTGCTCGGCAAGGACGCCGAACACCGCACGCTCATCCAGCACCTGTGGACCTGGATCCCGGTCGAGGGCTTCCAGGCCGACGTCACCTTCCGCCTGGACCAGCTGTCGATGACGTTCGTGCTGCTGATCACCGGCGTCGGCTCGCTGATCCACCTGTACTCGATCGGGTACATGGAGCACGACGAGCGGCGCCGCCGCTTCTTCGGCTATCTGAACCTGTTCCTCGCGGCGATGCTGCTGCTCGTCCTCGCCGACAACTACCTGCTGCTGTACGTCGGCTGGGAGGGCGTCGGTCTCGCCTCCTACCTGCTGATCGGCTTCTGGCAGCACAAGCCCAGCGCGGCGACCGCCGCGAAGAAGGCGTTCCTGGTCAACCGCGTCGGCGACATGGGCCTGTCGATCGCGATCATGCTGATGTTCACCACGTTCGGCACCTTCGCCTTCGGCCCGGTCCTCGGCAGCCACGAGAAGCCCGGACTCGTCGAGGGCGCGTCCGGGGCGACGCTCACCGGCATCGCCCTGATGCTGCTGCTGGCCGCCTGCGGCAAGTCCGCCCAGGTGCCGCTGCAGTCCTGGCTCGGGGACGCGATGGAGGGCCCGACCCCGGTCTCGGCCCTCATCCACGCGGCGACCATGGTGACCGCGGGCGTCTACCTGATCGTCCGCTCCGCCAACATCTTCAACCTCGCTCCGGACGCCCAGCTGGTCGTCACCGTCGTCGGCGCGGTCACGCTCCTGTTCGGTGCGATCGTCGGTTGCGCGAAGGACGACATCAAGAAGGCGCTCGCCGGTTCGACCATGTCGCAGATCGGCTACATGGTCCTCGCCGCGGGCCTCGGCCCCATCGGCTACGTCTTCGCGATCATGCACCTGGTGACGCACGGCTTCTTCAAGGCCGGGCTCTTCCTCGGCGCCGGTTCGGTCATGCACGGCATGAACGACGAGGTCGACATGCGGAAGTACGGCGGCCTCAGGAAGTACATGCCGGTCACCTTCGTGACGTTCGGTCTCGGCTACCTCGCGATCATCGGCTTCCCGGGCCTGTCCGGCTTCTTCTCCAAGGACAAGATCATCGAGGCGGCCTTCGCCAAGGGCGGCACCGAGGGCTGGATCCTCGGCGCCTGCGCCCTGCTGGGCGCGGCCATCACCGCCTTCTACATGACGCGCGTGATGCTGATGACATTCTTCGGGGAGGAGCGCTGGAAGAACCAGGCGACCCGCTCCCCGGAGGCCCCCAGTGCGGAGCCCGCGGCCGAACACCACGGCGAACACGCAGAACCGCACCCGCACGAGTCGCCCAGGTCCATGACGATCCCGATGATCGTGCTGGCCTTCGGATCGGTCTTCGCGGGCGGGTTCTTCAGCATCGGCGACCGCTTCCTGCACTGGCTGGAGCCCATCACCGGGCACAGCCACGGAGACGCGCCGATCAGCGCGGCCACGGTCACGGCGGCCACGGTCACGGTGATGGTCATCGGCGTCGCCATCGCCTGGCTCCAGTACGGCAGGCGCCCGGTCCCGGTCGTCGCCCCGCGCGGGTCGCTGCTCACCCGGGCCGCCCGGCGCGACCTGCTCCAGGACGACTTCAACCACGTCGTCCTGGTCCGAGGCGGAGAGCACCTCACGCGGTCCCTGGTGTACGTCGACCACACCCTGGTCGACGGAGTGGTCAACGGCACGGCGGCCTCGGTCGGCGGTCTGTCCGGGCGGATGCGCAAGCTGCAGAACGGCTTCGCGCGGTCGTACGCGGTCTCGATGTTCGGCGGCGCGGCGATCCTCGTCGCCGCGACCCTGCTGATGAGGGCGGTCTGATACCGATGTCCTTTCCTCTGCTGACAGCGACGGCGGTGCTCCCGGCGATCGGGGCCATCGCCACGGCCGCCGTGCCGGCCGCGCGGCGCACCGCCGCGAAGTGGCTGGCGCTGCTCGTCTCGGTCGCCACACTCGCCCTCGCGATCGCCGTCCTGGTCCGCTTCGACCCGGACGGCGCCCGCTACCAGCTCACCGAATCGCACGCCTGGATCGCGGACTTCGGGGTCAGGTACGAACTGGGCGTGGACGGCATCGGGGTGGCGCTCCTCGCGCTGACCGCCCTGCTGATCCCGTTCATCATCCTGGCGGGCTGGCACGACGCCGACCCGCTGGAGACCGGAAGCCGGCGGTGGCGGCCGACGCAGGGTTTCTTCGCCCTGATCCTGGCCGTCGAGGCGATGGTGATCATCTCCTTCGAGGCCACCGACGTCTTCCTCTTCTACATCTTCTTCGAAGCCATGCTGATCCCGATGTACTTCCTCATCGGCGGCTTCGGGGACCGCGCCCACGCGGGCTCGGACGAGAACGCGGCGGCCCAACGCTCGTACGCCGCCGTGAAGTTCCTCCTCTACAACCTGGTCGGCGGTCTGATCATGCTGGCCGCGGTGATCGGCCTCTACGTGGTCGCGGGGAACTTCAGCCTCCAGGAGATCGCCGAGGCGCGGGCCAACGGCTCGCTCCACATGGCGACCAACACCGAACGCTGGCTGTTCCTCGGGTTCTTCTTCGCCTTCGCGGTGAAGGCGCCCCTGTGGCCGCTGCACACCTGGCTGCCCAACGCGATGGGGGAGGCCACCGCCCCGGTCGCCGTCCTCATCACGGCGGTCGTCGACAAGGTGGGCACCTTCGCGATGCTCCGCTTCTGCCTCCAGCTCTTCCCGGAGGCCAGCAAGTGGGCGACGCCCGCGATCCTCGTCCTGGCGGTGATCAGCATCATCTACGGGGCGCTGCTCGCGGTCGGCCAGCGGGACATCAAGCGGCTGGTGGCCTACGCGTCGATCTCGCACTTCGGCTTCATCATCATGGGCATCTTCGCGATGACGAGCCAGGGCCAGTCCGGCGCGACGCTCTACATGGTCAACCACGGGATCTCGACGGCCGCGCTGATGCTGGTGGCCGGCTTCCTGATCTCGCGGCGCGGCTCGCGGCTCATCGCCGACTACGGCGGTGTCCAGAAGGTCGCCCCGGTGCTCGCCGGCACCTTCCTGATCGGCGGCCTCGCGACCCTGTCCCTGCCGGGCCTCGCACCCTTCGTGAGTGAGTTCCTGGTCCTGGTCGGCACGTTCGCGCGCTACCCGGCCATCGGCATCATCGCGACCTTCGGCATCGTGCTCGCCGCGCTGTACACCCTCGTCCTCTACCAGCGGACGATGACGGGCCCGGTGAAGCCGGAGGTCTCCGCGATGCCCGACCTGCGGATGCGTGAGCTCGTGGTCGTGGCCCCGCTGGTCGTCCTGCTGATCTTCCTGGGCGTCTACCCGAAGCCCGTCACGGACATCGTGAACCCGGCGGTGAAGTCGACCATGTCCGACGTACACAAGAAGGACCCCAAGCCCGAGGTGGAGGCGGCCAAGTGAGCGCAGTAGCCGTCCACAGCCTGTGGACAACCGCGGCCGACCCGATCTCCAAGATCGACGCGCCGAAGATCGAATACGGGCAGTTGTCACCCACCCTGATCGTCGTGGGCGCGGCGATCATCGGAGTGCTGGTCGAGGCCTTCGTCCCGCGCAAGTCCCGTTACTACGTCCAGCTGTTCGTCTCCGTCGTGGCCCTGTGCGCCGCCTTCGCGGCGGTCGTCGCCCTGGCCGCCGACGGATACGCCACCACCAAGGCGGGCATCGCGGCCATGGGCGCGATCGCCGTCGACGGACCGGCCCTGTTCCTTCAGGGCACGATCCTGCTGGCGGGACTGGTCGGCCTGTTCACCTTCGCCGAGCGGCGGCTCGACCCCGAGACCCACGGCAACCGCGTCGACTCGTTCGCCGCGCAGGCCGCCTCGGTGCCGGGCAGCGACAGCGAGAAGGCCGCCGTGAAGGCCGGGTTCACCACCACCGAGGTGTTCCCGCTGCTGCTCTTCGCCGTCGCCGGCATGCTGATCTTCCCGGCCGCCAACGACCTGCTGACGCTGTTCGTGGCCCTGGAGGTCTTCTCGCTCCCGCTGTACCTGCTGTGCGCGCTGGCCCGCCGCAAGCGGCTCATGTCGCAGGAGGCCGCGGTCAAGTACTTCCTGCTCGGAGCCTTCGCCTCCGCGTTCACCCTGTTCGGCATCGCGCTGCTGTACGGCTACGCGGGCTCGGTGTCGTACGGCACGATCGCGAAGGTCGTCGACGGCACGATCACCACCGTGGACCCGGCGCTCGCCGACACCATGGGCAACGACGCGCTGCTGCTGATCGGCGCCGCGATGATCCTCATGGGCCTGCTGTTCAAGGTCGGCGCGGTGCCCTTCCACATGTGGACGCCTGACGTCTACCAGGGCGCACCCACCCCGGTCACCGGCTTCATGGCGGCGGCGACCAAGGTGGCCGCCTTCGGCGCGCTGCTCAGGCTCCTCTACGTCGTCCTGCCGGGCCTGCGCTGGGACTGGCGGCCGGTCATGTGGGCCGTCGCGATCGTCACCATGCTCGGCGGTGCGATCGTCGCGATCACACAGACCGACATCAAGCGGCTGCTGGCGTACTCGTCGATCGCGCACGCCGGGTTCATCCTCGCCGGTGTCATCGCGACCACGCCGGACGGAGTGTCGTCGGTCCTGTTCTACCTGGCCGCGTACTCGTTCGTGACGATCGGCGCGTTCGCCGTGGTCACTCTGGTCCGCGACGCCGGGGGCGAGGCGACGCACCTGTCCAAGTGGGCGGGACTGGGCCGTCGTTCGCCGCTGGTGGCCGCCGTGTTCGCGGTGTTCCTGCTGGCCTTCGCCGGTATCCCGCTGACCTCCGGCTTCGCCGGTAAGTTCGCCGTGTTCAAGGCGGCGGCGGAGGGCGGCGCGGCACCGCTCGTCGTGGTCGGTGTGATCTCGTCGGCCATCGCCGCGTTCTTCTACATCCGGGTGATCGTGCTGATGTTCTTCAGCGAGCCGCGCCCGGAGGGACCGACGGTCGCCGTGCCGTCGCCGCTGACAATGGCGGCGATCGGGGTCGGCGTGGCGGTCACCCTGGTGCTCGGTGTGGCGCCGCAGTACTTCCTGGACCTGGCGAACCAGGCGGGAGTGTTCGTGCGCTGACCTGCGATGCCTGAACCGTGCTCATACGGCGGGCCCCGGCTCCCTCGAAGGGAACCGGGGCCCGCCGCATGCGGTCACATGTCCAGATCCAGATCCAGATCCAGGTCCAAATCCGACGTCGGGTCCGGGTCCGGGTCCGCGGTCGCCGAGCACGTCACATCGGGGTGGGTGGGGCTGAAGAGACCGCTGGGGTTCGTCCTGTAGATCCAGGCACGCAGGGTGTAGCTGGAGCCCAGATCCGGCAGGTCGACCGGCTGCTGGAAGTTCTGACCGAACATCGCCGGTGCGGTGGCACCCGACTCGGCCCTCGCGATCCACTCCACCGCGATGAGCCTGCGCCCGTCCGGGCCGTCCTCGTAGAGGAGAGCCGCGGGCTTCTCGGGGTCGGTCCGCCCGACGTTCTGCTCGTTGACGTAGCGGTAGCCCACGCCGGGCGCACAGGCCGTCGGGGTGAAGCCGTCGGCCACGGCGTACGGCTCGTAGGCATACGCGCCGGTGACCCCGTACGTCCTGGACACCTCCGTCCAGACGGACAGGTCCGGGTCGGCTGCCTGTGCGGGGACGGTGGTCAGGGAGAAGGCCGCTGCCGCCGCGACGGTGAGCACTGCCTTCAGGGGCCGAGAGGCCATCGTGGTTCTCCTTGAGGCGCTTGAGGGCGGGAGACGGGCGCGCGCGAGGCGCCGGCTGTCGGGACGGGGCGGGCCTCCCCAGCCCGCTCCAGCAGCCTGTCCCGCCTCGAACGTGTGCGCCATGTGACATCGGCCGATCGAATGACCACCCAACGTCACCGGCCCGGCCTGTGGATAACTCCGACGCTGTCGGTCCCGGCCCCTATCGTGGAGGCAGTGGTCGAGGGACGACGTACGGGGGACGGGACTATGGGCGGGATGGGCGGTATCAGCGAGATGCCAGGGATCACCGGGACACCGGACGCGAGCGACAGCGAGGCACTGGCCACGCTGCACCGGGTCTTCGGATACGACGCCTTCCGCGGCGCGCAGGAAGAGATCATCGAGCATGTGGTGGCCGGCGGGGACGCCGTCGTCCTCATGCCCACCGGCGCCGGCAAGTCGCTGTGCTACCAGATTCCGTCCCTGGTCAGACCAGGCACGGGCATCGTCGTCTCACCGCTCATCGCGCTGATGCAGGACCAGGTGGACGCGCTCAGGGCGCTCGGCGTGCGCGCCGGGTTCATGAACTCCACGCAGGACTTCGACGAGCGTCGGGTGGTGGAGGCCGAGTTCCTGGCCGGGGAGCTCGACATGCTCTACCTCGCGCCGGAGCGGCTGCGCCTCGACGCCACACAGGACCTGCTCTCCCGCGGCAAGATCGCCGTCTTCGCCATCGACGAGGCGCACTGCGTCTCCCAGTGGGGCCACGACTTCCGCCCCGACTACCTGACGCTGTCGGTGCTCGGCGAGCGCTGGCCCGACGTCCCGCGGATCGCGCTCACCGCGACGGCCACCCGGGCCACGCACGAGGAGCTCACCCAGCGGCTGAACATGCCGACGGCCCGGCACTTCGTGGCGAGCTTCGACCGGCCCAACATCCAGTACCGGATCGTCCCCAAGGCCGACCCCAAGAAGCAGCTCCTCGCGTTCCTGCGCGAGGAACACGCGGGCGACGCGGGCATCGTGTACTGCCTCTCCCGTAAATCGGTGGACGCCACCGCCGAGTTCCTCTCCCGCAACGGCATCGAGGCGGTCCCGTACCACGCCGGGTTGGACGCGGGCACCCGCGCCGCCCACCAGTCCCGCTTCCTGCGCGAGGACGGCCTGGTCGTGGTGGCGACCATCGCCTTCGGCATGGGCATCGACAAGCCCGACGTCCGTTTCGTGGCCCACCTCGACCTGCCCAAGTCGGTCGAGGGCTACTACCAGGAGACGGGCCGCGCGGGGCGTGACGGACTGCCGTCCACGGCCTGGATGGCCTACGGCCTCAACGACGTCATCCAGCAGCGCAAGATGATCCAGTCGAGCGAGGGCGACGAGGCCTTCCGGCGCCGGGCCGCCGCCCACCTGGACTCGATGCTCGCGCTGTGCGAGACCGCGCAGTGCAGGCGCGGACAGCTTCTGAAGTACTTCGGCCAGGAACCGGACCCCGCGGGCTGCGGCAACTGCGACACCTGCCTCACCCCGCCCGAGACCTGGGACGGCACCGTCGCGGCCCAGAAGGTGCTCTCCACGATCGTGCGGCTGCAGCGGGAGCGCGGGCAGAAGTTCGGGGCCGTGCAGATCGTCGACATCCTGCTCGGCAAGCGCACCGGCAAGGTCATCCAGTTCGACCACGACCAGCTGTCCGTGTTCGGCATCGGTGAGGAGCTGTCCGAGGGCGAATGGCGCGGTGTCGTACGGCAGTTGCTGGCCCAGGGGCTGCTCGCGGTCGAGGGTGACTACGGCACGCTGGTGCTGACCGACGCGAGCGGTGCGGTGCTGCGGCGGGAGCGGGAGGTACCGCTGCGCAAGGAACCGAAGAAGCCGGTGAGCGCCAAGGCCTCCTCGTCCTCCTCCGGGCGGGGCAAGGCCAAGGCCGCGGTGGCGGAGCTGCCCGAGGCACTGGTGCCGGCGTTCGAGGCACTGCGGGCCTGGCGCGCAGAGCAGGCCCGTGAGCAGGGGGTCCCCGCGTACGTCATCTTCCATGACGCCACGCTCAGGGAGATCGTCACCGTGTGGCCCACGTCGGTGACGCAGCTCGGGGGCGTCGGCGGGGTCGGTGAGAAGAAGCTCCTCACGTACGGGGAGGGTGTGATCGAGGTACTCGCCGGGCTGGCTGACGGCGGTGCGGCCGCCAGGACACCGGACCGGGCCGGCGACGGGGATCCCGGCACGGACCACTGGCCCGAGATGGACGCCGAGCCGGCGCCCGAGGACGACTGGATATAGCCGCCGCCGGGCTCCGGCACCGGCCCGGGGCGCGACGACAGTGTCGCGCGGGCCTTACGTCACGTCACAAGGCCCGCGCCGCATACGCCCTGACGTCCGCGTCCGAGTCCGTCGTCGCCGTGGCCAGGGCGGCGCGGGCGTCGTCGGTGCCCGTGTGCCGGGTCAGGGCGAGGACGGCGGCCTTGCGGACATCGGCGTTCGGGTCGGCGAGGGCCTTGGCGAGGGCGGGGACGGCCATGTCCGGGTCGGCGGCGGACAGCGCCGTCGCGGCGCCCGAGCGGACCTGCCAGGCGGAGGCCGACAGGGCGGTGACGGCGCGGGCGGCGAGGGGCGCGGGGCAGCCGGTGGTGCCCAGTGCTCCATAGGCGGCCCCCTGCACCAGGGCGTCGGGATCCTCGGTGAGACGGGCCAGGGCGTCGAGGGTGACGTCCAGCGGGCGTTCCGCCGACACCGTCGCCAGTGCCTTGGCGATCGTCACGCGGACCTCGCGGGACGGGTCGGTGGTGGCCGCGCGGGCGAGTTCCTCGGCGGCGTCCACCGAGACGAGGGCACGGACGGCCTCGATGCGGACGGGGATGACGGAGTCGGTGAGGGCCCCGGCGAAGAGTTCCGTGTCGCCGAGGCGCAGGGCGCGCAGGACGTCCAGGGCGGCGGCGCGGACGACCGGGTCGGACTCGGCCAGGGCGGCGGCGAGGCCCTCGCGGAGGGCGGGTTCGGGCGGGAGGGTCTCCACCAGCTCGCGCAGTGAGGCGGCCGCGGTGGCGCGGACCTCGGGGGTGGGATCCCGGAGCGCCTCGGCGAGGGCGGGGCCGGTGCCCGGGGGCAGGGTCTCGGTCAGCACAGCCACGGCCCCGCGCCGGACGGCGGGCGCGGTGTCGGTCAGGTAGGGCCGCAGGGCGTCGAGTTCGGGCTCGTCTTCGGCGAGGGCGACGAGTTCGAGGAGGCGGGCGGAGGAGTTCTCGGGGGTGGGGTGGGGAGGGGGGAGGGGCCCCCTCCCCGTCAGCAGTGAGTTCGCTCCCGCGCCGACGCCCACCCCGGCCGCCACCGGGGCCAGCTCCCGTGCCCCCGCCGTCGCCACCTCCTCGGGGTGCACCTCGCCGAGGTGCCGGGAGGGGCCGCCGACCGGGGTGAACTCGTCGATCGGGACCAGATAGGGAGCCACGGGCCGGGCCGTGAACTCCATCGCACCGGAGGGGGACTTGTGCAGGTCGAGGTGGTGGAACCAGGAGGCGTCGTCGCGATGGGGGTGGTCGAGACGGTCGTGGTAGAGGCCCCAGCGGGACTCCGTGCGGGCCAGGGAGGCGCGCGCGGCCATCTCGGCGCAGTCGCGGATGAAGGAGACCTCGGCGCAGCGCATCAGCTCGTGCGGGGTGCGGGCGCCCATCGCGGCGATGTCGTCCCGCATCCGCTCGAAGGACTCCAGGGCCAGCGAGAGACGGGCGCCCGACTTCGGCGGGGCCACGTAGTCGTTCACGAAGCGGCGCAGCTTGTACTCGACCTGGGGCTGCGGAGGGCCGTCCGGGTTGCGCAGCGGGCGGTAGATCAGTTCGTGCGCCTCGCGGAGCTGGTCGATCGGCAACTCCCCTTCGTACGGCGCGTACCGGGAGGCGTCCGCGCCCGCGAGGTCGCCGAAGACGAACGCGCCGATCATGTAGTTGTGCGGGACGCAGGCCAGGTCGCCGGCGGCGTAGAGACGGGGGACGGTCGTACGGGCGTGGTCGTCGACGCGGACGCCGGAGGCCGAGTGGCCGCCGCACAGGCCGATCTCGGAGATGTGCATCTCGATGTCATGGGTGCGGTAGTCGTGGCCGCGGTTCTCGTGGAAGGTGCCGCGGGTGGGCCGTTCCGTGGAGTGCAGGATCGACTCCAGGGACGAGATCGACTCCTCGGGCAGGTGGCTCAGCTTCAGGTACACCGGGCCCCGGTCGGAGGCGACCTCCGCCGCGAACTCGGCCATCATCTGGCCGGACCAGTAGTCGGAGTCGACGAAGCGTTCACCGTGCCGGTTGACCTGGTAGCCGCCGAAGGGGTTGGCGACGTACGCGCAGGCGGGGCCGTTGTAGTCCTTGATCAGCGGGTTGATCTGGAAGCACTCGATGCCGGTGAGCTCGGCGCCCGCGTGGTAGGCCATGGCGTAGCCGTCGCCCGCGTTGGTGGGGTTCTCGTACGTGCCGTACAGGTAGCCGGAGGCGGGCAGGCCCAGGCGGCCGCAGGCGCCGGTCGCGAGGATCACCGCGCCCGCGCGGACGGTGACGAACGCGCCGGTGCGCGTGTTGAAGCCGACCGCGCCCACCGCGCGCCCGTCATCGGGAGCCGTCAGCACCCGTACCGGCATCACCCGGTTCTCGATGCGGATCCGCTCCCGCATCTCGCGCCGCCGCAGCTGCCGGTACAGCACCTTCTTGACGTCCTTGCCCTCCGGCATCGGCAGCACGTAGGAGCCGGAGCGGTGGACCTGGCGGACCGCGTAGTCGCCGTGCTCGTCCTTCTCGAACTTCACGCCGTACGACTCCAGGCGCTGCACCATGCCGAAGCCGCGGGTGGCGGTCTGGCGGACGGTGGACTGGTCGACGATGCCGTCGTTGGCGCGGGTGATCTCGGCGACGTAGTCGTCGGGTTCGGCGCGGCCGGGGATGACCGCGTTGTTGACGCCGTCCATGCCCATGGCCAGGGCGCCGGAGTGGCGGACGTGGGCCTTCTCCAACAGCAGCACGTCCGCGCCGTGCTCGGCGGCGGTCAGGGCGGCCATGGTGCCGGCGGTGCCGCCGCCGATGACGAGGACGTCGCAGCGGATCTCCTCGGCGTCGGTGAGGGCGGGGATCTCGAGCGGCGTGTTCAAGGAGGGCGTGGTCACCAGGGGGCCTTTCAGGTTCCGAGCGAGGTTCCGAGCGAGGAGAGGACGTCGCGCCGCAGCGCCACGCGCGCGGGATCGTCGTGCGCCGTACGGTCGCGCGGGCGCTGCACAGCGCGTACGGCGGTCAGGCGGCCGCCCCCGAGGAGCGCCACGCGGTCGCCGAGGAACAGCGCCTCGTCCACGTCGTGGGTGACGAAGACGACGGTCGCGCCCGTGCCCCGGAGCACCTCCACCAGCAGGTCCTGCATGCCGGCGCGGGTCTGGGCGTCGAGGGCGCCGAAGGGTTCGTCCATCAGGACGGCGCGGGGTGCTCCCGCGAGGGCGCGGGCCAGTTGGGCGCGCTGGCGCTGCCCGCCGGAGACGCGGTGCGGCAACTGCCGGGTGTGGTCGGCGAGTCCGACGCGGGTCAGCCAGGACTCGGCCTGTGCGCGGCGCTCGGTGCGCGACAGGCCCTTGATGGCCAGCGGGAGTTCGACGTTGGCGCGCAGGGTGCGCCAGGGCAGGAGGGCGTCCTCCTGGAAGACCAGGGCGCGTTCGGCACCGGGGCCGGTGAGGGGCCGGCCGTCCTGGGCGACCTCGCCCGAGAGCAGGGGGAGGAGGCCGGACAGGGTGCGCAGCAGCGTGGACTTGCCGCAGCCGGAGGAGCCGACGACGGTGAGGATCTCGCCGGGGGCGATGTCCAGGTCGACGCCGGTGACCACGGGGGCGTCGGAGCGGCCGAGGGTGGCGTCGCGCAGGGCGAGGCGGGTGCCGCGCGGCGCGGACGGAGCCTGGGCCGCCGTATCGGCGACGGTGTCAGACGAGGTGCTCATCGCGTGTCTCCTCGGCCTTGGATTCGGGTCCCTCGCGAAGGGGCGCGACCGCGGCACGCGGTGTCCTGGGCCGGGTCGCGGCGACGTACGACGTCCTCGGCAGCCACCGCGTCAGGCGGTGGCCCAGCAGTTCCACGGCAGTGGAGGTGAGCCAGCCGAGGACGCCGATGGTGACCATGCCGACGAAGACGCCCGCGTAGTTGACGACGGTGTAGTCCTGCCAGGTGCGGTAGCCCACGCCGTACTGGCCGGAGATCATCTCGGCGGAGATCACACAGATCCACGAGACACCGATGCCGACGGACAGTCCGCCGAAGATGCCGGGCAGGGCGCCCGGCAGGACGACCGAGGCGAGGATCCGCCACCGGCCGCCGCCCATGGTCAGCACCGCCTCCTCCCAGAGCGGGGTCAGGGCGCGGACCGCGTGCCGGGTGGAGACCAGGACGGGGAAGAAGGCGGCGGTGAAGGTGATGAAGACGATGCCCTGCTCGTTGGAGGGGAACAGCAGGATCGCGACGGGGACCAGGGCGATTGCCGGGATCGGGCGGACGACCTCCAGGACCGGGCCGAGCAGGTCCTCGGCGAGGCGGGAGCGCGCGACGAGCACGCCCGTGGCCACGCCGAGCACCGCGGCGAGCAGGAAACCGGTGAGGATGCGGGTGAGGCTGTCGGTGAGGTCCGTCCAGTAGTCGGGACCGGTGAGGCGGTCGGCGAAGGCGCGGGCCACGTCGGCGACCGTGGGGAACTGCGAGAAGCGCAGCCACAGGTCGATGTTCAGGCTGGTCAGCAGCTGCCAGAGGCTGAGAGCGACCGCCAGCGAGGCCGCTCTCAGCGCATACCGGTTCACGACGCCCGCTCCAGCGCGTCGGCATATGTGACGACCCGGGCGCCGCCGTGCGCGGAGACGTACGCCCGCGCGGTCTCCGGCGCGACGAAGGGCAGGAGCTTCTCGCCGTCGGCCACCCAGACCGCCTTGTCGGCGAACCAGAGGGTGCCGGTGGTGGCGTCGGGGACGTAGGCGGCGCGAATGCCGGTCCGGTGCGCGGAGACGTACCTCAGCAGCTGGGAAGGCGTCCTGAAGCTTTGTGTCGTGGAGGCGCCCTTGGGCCACACCTCGCTCGCGGAGGCGGACGGCTTCGAGGCGAGGCGGGCCGCGTAACCCGCCCCGAGGGCCTTCTTGACGTACTGGTCGTCGACGAAGGCGTCCACGTCGATGTCGCCGGTCAGCTTGGCCGCCTTCAGCACCGAGACGTCCTGCTTCAGCGCGGAGATCAGCTGGGGCTTGACGGCCGGGTCGAAGGTGGCGATGCCGTGGGCGCCGTTGTAGAGGTAGACGACCTCGGCGGGCAGGCCGGTGGCCTTCGCGACCGACTCGGAGGCGGCCACCGGGTGGTCGTTCAGGTAGTCGGTGGCCTCGGCCTGGGCTTTCAGGAAGGCATCCAGGACCGCCGGGTGCTGCTTGGCGAAGTCCTCGCGGGCGGTGACGCCGTGGAAGGTGGGCAGGTCCAGCTCGGCACCGTCGTACAGGGCCTTCGCCTTGCCCTGGTAGGCGAGCAGTCCGGGCCAGGCGACGAACTGGGAGAGCGCGTCCGTACTGCCCGCCGACAGGGCCGAAGCGCCCACCGCGGGCTGCTGGTTGAGCTTCTCGATGCCCTTGTCCGGGTCGATGCCGGCGCGCTGGAGGGCGCGTACGAGGGTGCCGTCGGCGGCGGAACCGACGCTGGTGGAGACCTTCTTGCCGCGCAGGTCCTGGAGCGAGGCGAGTTTCGAGTCGGGGGAGGTGACGACGGTGTTGAGGCCGCCGCGCAGGTTGTAGCCGGTGACCGAGACCAGGCGGGTGGGCTTGCCGAGCTGCTTGCCCCGGGCCGCGTTGATGAGGAGAGGGAAGTCGCCCATCGAACCGATGTCGATCTTCCCGGCGGTCATCTGGGCGGTGATCGGGGCGCCCGTGGCGTAGTCCTGCCAGTCGACCTTGTAGGTGTGGCCGTCGTGCAGCGAGTCGAGCTCCTTCTCGAAGTAGCCGAGGGAGCGCAGCAGGGTGCCTGCCGTGACCGTGTTGATGGTCTTGGACTGGTAGCCGACGGTGACGGTGACCGTGGAGCCGTCGCCCGCCTGGGCGCTGCCGCAGGCCGTCAGCGGCGCCAGCAACAGCAGGGCGGCGACAACTGGTTTGTGATTCACGGGAGTTCGGGACCTCTCACCGGAGCAGATAGGGCATGTTGACCGTGACGGCTCCGGTGGGACAGCGGGCCGCGCACGGGCCGCAGTACCAGCACTCGTCGACGTGCATGTAGGCCTTGCCGCTGGTGGTGTCGATGGCCAGGGAGTCCAGCGGGCACATGTCCACGCAGAGCGTGCAGCCGTCGATGCACTTCGACTCGTCGATGGTCACGGGCACGTCGGCCCGCTGGGGCGCCAAGGGCATGGCTGTCTCCAGGAAACTGCTCGGAAAGAGGTCAGAGGGAGCGGTGCAGCAGGCCGCTCATGGTGATGCGGTCGCCGCGGAAGCGGATGAACTCCAGGTCGACAGGTCGGCCGTCGGCCAGGTGCGTGAGGCGTTCCAGCATGAGGACGGCCGCGCCGCGCGGGGCTTCCAGTACGGCGGCGGAGTGGGCGTCCGCGTTCACCGCCTCCAGGGTGATCTCGGCGTGGCCGAGGCCCTGGCCGGTGATCGCCTCCAGGAGGCGGAAGACGTCGGTGTTCTCCAGGTCGGCGCCGAGCAGGGCGGTGCCGAGGTCGAGGGGGATGTAGGTGAGGTCGAGGGAGAGGGGGAGGCCGTTCAGGCGGCGCAGGCGTTCTATGTAGAGGACGTCGGTGCCGGGGTCGACCTGGAGGCGCCGGGCCACCGGGTGGGGGGCGGGGGCGGGGCCCATGGTGCGGACCTCGTTGGTGACCGTGCCGTGTTCGCGCAGGGTTTCCGCGAGACCCATCAGACGGTCCAGGCCGTGGGGGTACTTCTGGCCGACGACCACGGTGCCGACGCCGGGGAGGCGTTCGACCAGGCCTTCCGCGCGGAGCAGGTCCAGGGCTTGGCGGACCGTGTTGCGGGAGGCGCGGTAGTCGGCGGCGAGGGTCGCCTCGTGGGGGAGGGTGCCGGTCTCGAAGCCGCCGGTGAGTACCTGGTGGCGCAGGAGGTCGGCGAGTTGCCGTGCCTGGTCCGCGCGCAGCCGGCGCCGGGCCCGGGCGGCGACGGTGGTCGCGCCCTGGCCGGCGTGGTCCGGGATGCGGTCGGTGGGTGGCATGGCTGGAACCATACCGACGTGGTAGGAAAAGCTGTGTTGCCGGATTGTTGCGCCACCTGACGAGGTGACGGATTAGGGGCTGACCTGCGGTTTCTCCTGCTGTGGGGCGAGATGTGCCACCTGGCGAGGCCAGCAGGCGTGAGTCCACCTACCCAGGGGCGCGGGGCTGTATCAACATGCGGCTCCGCCGCGTGGGCGCGACCAGCCCCCACCGGCCCGCAGACGACGCACTACCCCTACGCCAACGCCGACAACCCCGGCCCGAAAACGATCAGCAACGGCAACAACGGCACCAGCGCGGCCGTCGCAGACGTCAGCGCCCGCTGCCTGCGCAGCAACCGCGGCGGCGGCTCCAGCAACCGATCCACCCGCTCACCCAGCAACCGATGACTGGACGCGCACGACAGCACCCCCCGATGCTGGTTCAGCTCGATCAGCGCCAGGGCCGTCGTCAGATGCCCGCACCGCCGCGACGCCGTGTCGTCCGCCGCCAGCTCCACCAGCCGGTGCGTCTGGTCGCAGAAGTGGGCGAACAGCGGCACCCGGGGGAACCCCGTGGCCAGCGCGGTCGACAGGTGGAGCAGCCAGTCGTGGCGGGCCCGCGCGTGCCCGCGCTCGTGGGTGAGGACGGCGTCCAGCTGGTGATCGGTCAGCCGGTGCAGCGCACCTGTCGTCACGATCAGCTGCGGCGGACTCCCCGGCATCCACCACGCGTCCGGGTACTCGTCCTCCAGCACCAGCAGCGGACCGCGCGTCGCCGTCCCCAGCCCGGCCGGCAGATCCGGCGCCCGTTCCCGCAGATGCTCACGGGCGACGCCGCGGCGCCGCCGTGCCTCGACCAGTTCACGGGCCAGCATCGCCGTGGTCCACGCGGCGCCGGCGGCCAGCAGGAGGGTCGACGCGACCGCCCAGACCGGCGCGGCCGACAGGTCGTACGCCGCGGTCACGGCCGGCGGCGCCGGGGCGAACACATGGTCGCGGACCGTGTGGAAGACCGCCGCGGCCCCGAGGACCAGCGCCGTCAGGCAGCACAGCAGCACGGTCGCGACCAGGCACTGCCACACCCACAGCCCGACCACCGGTTCCCGTTCGGGCCACGCGGCCCGGGTGAGCGCGCGCGGTACCGGCACGGCGGCCGCGACGGCGACGGTGCTCAGCAGGAGCAGGCAGAGAGTCATGCCACGGGCTCCGGATCCTGATCGGAGGCAGGGGAGGTGGGGCTGTGTGGTGGGGCGCTGCGGGGCGGCCGGTACGTCGTCCCATGTATGCCGCCCGCCGCCAGTATGCCGTGAGCCACGGCCCCGCGGCAGGACTCGAACAGCTCCGGATGCCTCACACGCCCCCGGACACCACCCGTCCCACCACGTCCCCCAGCCCCACCCGGACCCCGTCCGGGCCGGGAGCCCACGCCGACAGTGTCACCACGTCCCCGTCCTCCAGGAACGTCCGCTTGCCGTCCGGGAGTTCCAGAGCGTCCCGTCCGTTCCAGGTCAGCTCAAGGAGCGATCCCCGCTCGCCCGCCGAGGGCCCGCTCACCGTCCCCGAGCCGTACAGGTCGCCCGTCCTGAGCGAGGCCCCGTTCACCGTCATGTG
This sequence comes from Streptomyces sp. NPDC005303, assembly GCF_040607335.1. Lineage (NCBI taxonomy): Bacteria > Bacillati > Actinomycetota > Actinomycetes > Kitasatosporales > Streptomycetaceae > Streptomyces > Streptomyces sp. NPDC005303. Next base: position 160,355 of record NZ_JBEXGM010000001.1, read on the forward strand.
CGCCAACTGTTGGGCCGCCGTCCAGTACATGGTGGAGAAAGGCGGCTCCGACACCACGTGACCGTTGATCGCGACGGAGATCCGCAGGTCGTAGCCCCCCGGCTCCACGTCGGAAGCGGAGTCGTCCAGATACGGCAACAGCTCGTGCGTCCGCTCCGGCGGCGCCACCCGAGCCTCCTCCAGCGCGTCCAGCGGAGTGATCCACGCCGACACCGACGTGACGAAGGACTTGCCGAGGAACGGGCCGAGGGGGACGTACTCCCAGGCCTGGATGTCCCGCGCCGACCAGTCGTTGAGCAGGCACAGTCCGAAGACGTGCTCGCGGAAGTCACCGAGCCCGACCGGCCGGCCCAGCTCGGACGGCGCCCCGACGACGAAGCCGACCTCCGCCTCGATGTCGAGCCGTACGGACGGCCCGAACACGGGAGCCGCGTCGGCGGGAGCCTTCCGCTGCCCGGAAGGCCGTACGACATCCGTCCCCGACACCACCACCGTGCCCGAGCGGCCGTGGTAACCGATCGGCAGGTGCTTCCAGTTGGGGGTCAGGGAGTCCGCGGCGTCGGGGCGGAAGATCTGGCCGACGTTTCGCGCGTGGTTCTCGGAGGCGTAGAAGTCGACGTAGTCCGCGACCTCGAAGGGGAGATGGAGGTCGACCGAGGACAGCGGGTGGAAGAGGCCCGCGATCGCCTCCTGGTGCGCCGGTACCGTCACCCATGCGGTGAGCGCGCGCCGCACGTCCGACCAGGCCGTGCGGCCGGCGGCCAGCAGGGGCCCCAACGACGGCTGCGCGAGAAAGGAGACGTACGGGGAGCCGAGGGCGGCCGCCGCCGCGCCCGCGTCCAGCACGTGATCGCCGAGCCGGACGCCGACGGACCGGTCCGACGAGCCGGAGGGCGAGAAGACGCCGTACGGAAGGTTGTGCGGGCCGAAGGGATCGCCTTCGGGCAGGTCGAAGGGGACATCGAAGGGGGGCATGGGGTGCTGCCTCACTCTCGCGCATGCCGGGCGGACCGGAAGGTCGCGGCACACGTTGCGGTCCGGGTGGTCGGGCCACACGTTACGGCCGAGTCGCCGGTCACGGGAGTGTCTGAAGGGTTGGCGATGTGACTAAAGAGTTAGCAATGTCCTGTTAAGGGACGGTCGGAGGCTTCCATTCCGGCTTAGCGTCCTTTGCGAGCACGGACGGGATGGGTGGGGTCGCGTCCGTGGGGGGACGCGTGGGGGGACCGTGGCCAAGAGCGCGAGCAGTGTGCCATTCGTGGCCGACCGTGAGGTACCGGCCTTGATCGTCAAATTCGGCGACTATCCGCTGCACCACGGCGGAGTGGGCGCGATCCGCAGTCTGGGGCGCCTCGGCGTGCCGATGTACGCCATCACGGAGGACCCTTACACACCCGCGGCCGCCTCCAGGTACCTCACCCGCGCCTTCGTCTGGCCGACGACCGGCACCGAGGACCCGGGCCGGCTGGTCGAGGGACTCATCCGGATCGGGCGCCGCATCGGCCGTCCCGCCGTCCTCGTGCCGACCGACGAGGAGGCGGCGGTCCTGATCGCCGAGCACCAGAACGACCTCTTCGGCCGGTTCCTCTTCCCGCGCGTGGAGCCCGGCCTCACCCGCCGACTGGCCAGCAAACAGGGGCTGCACGAACTGTGCGTGGAACACGGGATCGCGAGCCCGCAGGCCGCCTTCCCGCAGTCGTACGACGACATCGTGGCCTTCGCCGAGAAGGCTCGCTTCCCCGTGGTGGCCAAGAACCGCGAGGCGTTCGTACGGCGCCGACGGCCCGCGGTGGGCGGCACCACGCGTATCACCACCCGTGAAGGGCTGCTCGCCCTCGCCCGTGACTGGGGCGAGCGGCCCGGGGTGATCCTCCAGGAGTACCTGCCACGAGAGGAGGCCGAGGACTGGATCGTGCACGCCTACTTCGACGCCAACTCCGCCCCGCTGGCCCTGTTCACCGGCGTCAAGGTGCGCTCCTGGCCGCCGCACGCGGGCATGACGGCCAACGCGTACGTCGTCGACAACCCGGAACTCGCGGACCTCGCCGCACGTTTCGTCAAACAGATCGGCTACACCGGCATCATCGACCTCGACCTGCGCTTCGACCGGCGCGACGGTCAGTACAAACTGCTCGACTTCAACCCCCGCATGGGCGCCCAGTTCCGGCTCTTCGAGAGCGAGTCGGGGGTGGACGTCGTCCGCGCCATGCACCTGGACCTGACCGGGCGGGCCGTTCCGGAGGGGGAACAGCGGGCCGGTCACCGCTATGTCGTGGAGAACATCGACCTGCCCGCCCTGCTCGCCTACCGCCGCAGCGGCTATACGACCCCGCACGCGCCGACGCGGCCCAGCGGGACCGAACTGGCCTGGTTCGCGGGTGACGACCCGCTGCCGTTCCTCACCATGCTCGGCCGCTTCGTGCGGCCCGGCGCCAAGCATCTCTACCAGCTGTGGCGCACCAACCGCCGTGGCAGCACCACCAGTTGAACAGCGGGACCGTGAACAGCGGGACCGTGAAGGGCGGCACCACGAACAGCCGCACCACGAACAGCCGCACCACCACGAAGTGACGAAGTGAACGTCCTGGGGAGGGACTTCGTGATCCAACCGGTAGCAGTCATCGGCGCCGGGCCCTTCGGCCTGTCGACCGCGGCCCATCTGCGGGCCCGCGGCATCCCTGTGCGCGTCTTCGGCGACCCCATGGTCAGCTGGCGCGACCACATGCCCGCCGACATGCTCCTCAAGTCGACCCCGGCCGCCTCCAGTCTCGACGCGCCTCAGCGCGGGCACACCCTCGCCGACTACTGCGACGCGGCGGGCATCCGCCGGCTCGTGACGGACGAGGACATCATCCCCGTGGAGACCTTCATCTCCTACGGCCAGTGGTTCCAGCAGAAGCTGGTGCCCGAGCTGGAACAGGTGCGGGTCGTCTCCGTGGACCGCAGCGAGCGGGGCGGCTTCCAGCTCAAGCTCGACTCCGGGGAGTCGTTCACCGCGCGGGCGGTCGTGGTCGCCACCGGTCTCTCGGGGCTCTCCCACCTGCCCCCGGAACTGGCCGCGGCCGCACCCGACGGACCCGCCCCCACCGGCCCGGTCTCCCACAGCTCCCAGCACCCCGACCTCACCCGCTACTCCGGCAAGGAGCTGATCGTCGTCGGCGCCGGCCAGTCCGCACTGGAGACGGCAGCCCTCGCGGCGGAGGCGGGCGCCCAGGTCAGGGTGGTCGCACGCGGACGCGGCAGCGTGGACTTCGGCGCACCGCCGTGGAAGCAGCCGAGGCTGCGGCCCGAGTCGCCCTTCGGCCGCGCCTGGTCGCTGTGGGCGCTGACCTACTACCCGCACCCCTACCGCCGGCTCCCGGCGAGCGCCCGCCACTACCTGGTCCGACGGGTCCTCGGCCCCCTCGGCGCGTGGTGGCTGCGCGACCGCTTCGAGGGCAAGGTCCAGGTCACCGAGGTGGACCGGATCCTCAGGGCGGACACGGCCGACGGCCACCCGGCGCTGGACGTCCGCACCCACACCGGCACGACGGACCGCCTCGCCGCCGACCACGTCATCGCCGCCACCGGCTACCGCGTCGACCTCGCCGCGATGGACTTCCTCGGGCACGAACTGCGCACCGCGCTCGCCGTCAGCCGGGGCACGCCCAGGCTCGGCGCCGGATACGTCTCCTCCGTTCCGGGCCTGTACTTCACCGGCCTGCCGGCGGCGGCCTCCTACGGTCCCGTGATGCGCTTCGTGTGCGGCACGGAGTTCGCCTCACCGAGGCTGGCCCGGCACCTGGCGGCGGCCCACGGCTAGCCTCACGGGGCGCAGAGGTCCTTCAGCCTGTCGGCGGCCGCGTCGATCCTGCCGGAGTCCGGAGTGGTGTCCCCGTCGAGGACGGACCTGTTGTAGTCCTCGATCGCCTTGTCGAGGTCCTTGACGGCCTGGTCGACCTTGCTGTCGCCCGAGTCGTCCTGGAGCTTGTTGATCCTGTCGACGTTCTTGTCGATCGTGGCGATGGACTCGTCGGTCTTCGAGGGGTCCTTCACCGCGTCCCAGCCGGCCTCGTGGATGGCCTTGACGCTGTCCGCGATGGTGTCGGCGCTGGAAACGCAGTCCAGGGAGCTGTCGACGTCCTTCGGGTCGCAGCCGGTGGCGAGGACGGCGGTGAGGGCGACCGCGGTCAGGGCGGTGACGAGGGTGAGGCTACTGCGAGGGCGCATGGCTGTGGCCAACCGTTTCTCGTGACGGGATTCGATGCCCTCCACGATTCCGCCGCCCGACCCGCACCACGAGGGAGCTGCCCGGCGTGTGCGGGGTGTAGCCCGCTACACCCCGCGGTTCTCGGGTCCGGGCGACAGAGCTCGGTGTCCCGCGACGGGCAGCCCGCCCGCCCCAGCGTCCCTCGACGGGCAGCCCGGTCCGTCCCCGCGTCCCGCGACCGGTAGCCCCTTCCCCCCTCGCGTCCCGTGGGGT
>NZ_JBEXGM010000001.1:164914-238126 GCF_040607335.1 Streptomyces sp. NPDC005303
GTGTGGCCCGGTATGCGCCGCGGTTCTCGCGTGGGGCGCCAAGGCCTCGGCCTTCCGCGTTGGTTAGCCGGGTCTGCCGTGCGGTCCTTGCATGCGGGCGTCGGGGCCTCGGTGTTCTGCGGGGGCTGGCCCGGTCGGTCCGGCCTCGTGTCCCGTGGGGTGTGGCCCGGTATGCGCCGCGGTTCTCGCGTGGGGCGCCAAGGCCTCGGCCTTCCGCGTTGGTTAGCCGGGTCTGCCGTGCGGTCCTTGCATGCCGGCGTCGGGGCCTCGGTGTTCTGCGGGGGCTGGCCCGGTCCGCCCCCGCGTCCCGTGGCCCGATACGTCCGCTGCCCTCGCGTGCGGGCGAAACAGAGCCTCGGGCTTGCGCGAGGGGTAGCCCGGTTCGCCCCGGCGTCGCGCGAGGTAGCCCAGTCCGCCCCGGCGTCGCGCGAGGTAGCCCAGTCCGCCCCGGCGTCGCGCGAGGGGTAGCCCGGTCCGTCGCTGCGGCGCGGGGGGTATGGCCCGATACGCCCCCTGTCCTCGCGTGCGCGACAGGCTCTCGGGGTCCCGCGACAGGTAGCCCGGTCCGTCCCGGCGTCCCCGCGACAGCTGGCCCGTGCACCCTCGCGGTCCCGCGAACCGTGGCCCGGCACACCCCGCGGCCCCCGCGCACAGGTGACAAGCCCCCGGGGCCGCGAGATGTCACCCCGGCCACACTCCCCCGCACCCCCGCACCCCCGCCTACGCCCGATACCGCCCCAGCGTCCGCAACCCCGGCAGTGCCCGGTCCTCGAAGTCGAACAGCGCCAGGTTCTCCCACGCGTTGCCCGAGGACGGGTCCGTCGGGTCCCAGCCGTTGCCCGCGCGGTAGGTCCACAGGCCCTCCCAGTAGCAGTAGCCGAGGCCCTGCCCGTCCGGGACCCCGGCGGCGAGGTCGGCCACCGTGCGCAGCCAGGCGGCCTGGCCCTCGGGGGTGGCGGGGTAGCCCTCGGTCAGCTGTGAGGGGCTGTTCATGATGTCGTTGACGTCGTCCTCGCTCTCCAGCGTGAACGGGTACGCCGTCTCGGCGATCACGCAGGGCTTGCCGTAACGCGCCGTGATGTCGGCCATGTTGGCGGCCGCGTCCGCGATCGGGCCGTGCCAGAACGGGTAGTACGAGAGCCCGATGATGTCGAAGTCGACGCCGTACGACACCACGTTGTCGAACCACCAGCGGTACAGCCCGTTGTCGCCGCCGTTCGCCAGGTGCAGGATCGTGCGGACGCGCGGGGTGGTGTCGCGGGCCGCGCTCAGACCGGCCTTGAGAAAGGCGGTCATGTTGTCGAAGTGCTCCCAGTTGCCCTCGGGCCAGATCAGGCCGCCGTTCAACTCGTTGCCGATCTGCACGAGTTGAGCCGGAGTGCCCTGCCTCCGCAAGGCGCCCAGCACATCCGCCGTGTGGTCGTACACCGCCCGGGAAAGGCCCGCCACGTCCAGTCCCGCCCACGCGGCCGGCTTGGTCTGGTGCGCCGGGTCGGCCCAGCTGTCGGAGTAGTGGAAGTCGATCCAGATGCCGACCCCGGCCCGCTTGAGGCGCCGGGCCAGCGGCAGGATGTGCGCCTTGTTGTTGTAGCCGTCGGCCGGGTTCACCCACACCTTGAGGCGGGCGTGCGTGACGCCGGCCCGGGCGATCAGGCGCACCGGGTCCGCGCGGTGGCCGTCGGCCGTGCGGTACACCGCCCCGTGGTCCTCGTTCTTCGGCAGCGAGGAGATGTCCACGCCCCGGATGTCCAGACAGCTCCGCCGGGCGGTGGCCGGTGCGGCGACGGCCGGTGCCGCCCCCAGCACGGGAACGGCCAGCGCGGCGGCTCCGGCAGCGGTGAGAACACTGCGTCTGCGCATGTCAAGGGGTCCTTTCGCGGACGGTCGCGGAGATACCGGCTCTGCGGTGACTTCGGCGGCCGGGGGCGGGCCGGGGGAGGGCCGAGGAGTGGGGTGAGGGGAGCCGGCGAAACGCCGCACGCCCCAGAAAACCCTCATTTTCTGTGATCGTGCACAGCGCCCCTCACCCCCGTCATCGGCGGGCAACAAGTAGGTAACCCCACGCACCCGCCATTGACAAGGGGCCGAAACAATTCTCTACTGTGCACGATCACAGAGCCGCGCGGCCCTCGCGCACAGCCTCTCGGGTACGTCCGCAGAACCTCCCCCCACGGCGGTTGCCGCGAACGCGCGACGTCTCGAGACCGGCTGGTTCCAAGTCAGGGGAGATGAAGATGTCGATCAACCGCCGCCAGATCAGCAGGCGCAGCATCCTTGCCGGGGCCACAGCCCTCGGCCTCACCGGCACCCTCGCCGCCTGCGGCGGTTCCGACGACAAGGACTCCGGCGAGAGCAGCGGGCCGGTCAAGCTGACCTACTGGTCGTGGGCGCCCAACATGGAGAAGGTCGCCGCGATCTGGAACAAGAAGAACCCGGACATCACCGTCACGGTGTCCAAGCAGGCCAGCGGCCAGGAGATCCTCTCCAAGGTGATCACCGCCAAGAAGGCCGGCAACGCCCCCGACCTCATCCAGGTCGAGTACCAGTCCCTGCCCACACTGGTCTCCAACGACGTGCTGGCCGACATCTCCAAGTACGCGGGCGACACCAAGTCCGAGTTCGCCGAGGGCCTGTGGGGCATGGTCACCCTCGGCACGGACGCGCTCTACGCGATCCCGCAGGACTCCGGGCCGCTGATGTTCTACTACCGCGAGGACCTCTTCAAGAAGCACGGACTGAGCGTCCCGAAGACCTGGACGGAGTTCGCCGAGACCGCCCGCGCCGCCAAGAAGGCCGTCCCGGACGCCTACTTGACGACCTTCTCCGCCAACGACCCCGGTCTGTTCGCGGGCCTTTCCCAGCAGGCCGGCGGCAAGTGGTGGACCGTCGACTCGGCCGGCAAGTGGACCGTCGGCATCGGCGACGCGGCCACCAGGAAGGTCGCCGAGTTCTGGGGCGGCCTGGTGCAGGAGGGCGTCATCGACAACCAGCCGATGTACACCCCGGCCTGGAACAACGCCCTCAACAAGGGCACCCACCTCGCCTGGGTCTCCGCCGTCTGGGCGCCCGGCGTGCTGGTCTCCTCCGCGCCCGACACCAAGGGCAAGTGGCGCATGGCCCCGCTGCCGCAGTGGAAGTCCGGCGAGAACGTCACCGGCAGCTGGGGCGGTTCCTCCACTGGCGTCTCCTCCGACTCCAAGCACACCGAGGCCGCCACCAAGTTCGCCACCTGGCTGAACACCGACCCGGAGGCGCTGGCCGCCCTGGTCAAGGAGGTCGCGATCTACCCGGCCGCCACCAAGGGCCAGTCCGGCTCGATCCTCACCACGCCGGAGTTCTTCTCCGACCAGGCGGACTTCTACACGACGGCCGGCGAGATCGCCGCGACCACCGCCGCCGCGGCCTGGGGTCCCAACGTCAACACGGCGTACACCACCTTCCAGGACGCGTTCGGCAAGGCCAGCAAGGCGAAGAAGGAGGCCCAGTTCGACTCCGCCCTCGCCACCGTGCAGTCGAAGACCTTCGCCGACATGAAGAAGCAGGGCTTCGAGGTGACCGAGGCATGACCAGCGCTCCGCTCAAGGGCGCCGACCTCACCGAGGTCGGGCCCTTGGCGGACGGCACCGGCACCGCCCCGACCGTCCGCCCCAGCCGCCCCCGCCGCCGTGGCCGCAGCGCACCGTACTGGTTCCTGGTGCCCACCCTCACCCTCTTCGCGGCCTTCACCGTCGTGCCCATCGGGTACGCGGTCTGGCTGAGCCTGCACAAGGTCCGGGTCAGGGGCATCGGACTCGGCAAGGGCGCCCGCGAGCAGGTGTGGAACGGCATCGGGAACTACACCGACGTCCTCGACGACTCCGAGTTCGGCCACAGCATCCTGCGCGCCTTCGGCTACGGCCTCATCGTCATCCCGACCATGCTGGGCCTCGCGCTGCTGTTCGCGCTGATGCTGGACACCCCGAAGGCCCGCAGCGCGCCCTTCGCCCGGCTGATGATCTTCCTGCCGTACGCGGTCCCCGGCATCATCGCCGCCCTCATGTGGGGCTTCCTCTACCTGCCGGACGTCAGCCCCTTCTACTACCTGCTGGACAAGTTCGGCCTCCCGCAGCCCGACCTGTTCGACGGCGGCAACCTGTACCTCTCCTTCGCGAACATCGCGGTCTGGGGCGGCACCGGCTTCAACATGATCGTCATCTACACCGCCCTGCGGGCGATCCCGCAGGACATCTACGAGGCGGCCAGGATCGACGGCGCGAGCAACCTGAGCATCGCCCTGAAGATCAAGATCCCGATCGTGATGCCCTCGCTGGTGCTCACCTTCTTCTTCTCGGTGATCGCCACCCTCCAGGTCTTCACCGAGCCCATGGCCCTCAAGCCGCTCACCAACGGCCTGCCCAGCTCCTGGAGCCCCCTGATGGCCATCTACGACAAGGCCTTCCTCCAGTCCGACATCTACGGCGCCTCCGCCACCGCGGTCGTGCTGGCCCTGGCCACGTTCGTCCTCTCCTTCACCCTGCTGCGCATCTCCGACCGCTACACCCGGGAGGACCGGGCATGACTCCCCTCACCCTCACCGCCAGGCCCAAGGGCGGCCGCCGCACCGCCTGGGTGCCCACGATCGTCCTGCTCCTCGGCGCCCTGTACTGCCTGATCCCCATCGCCTGGGTGGTCATCGCGGCGACGAAGGACCGGTCGGAACTCTTCTCCACCTTCACCTTCGCCCCCGGCAGCGGGTTCTTCCAGAACCTCAGCGACCTCACGGACTACCGGGACGGCATCTTCTGGAGGTGGATGGCCAACTCGGCCTTCTACGCCGGTCTCGGGGCCCTGCTCTCCGCCGCGGTCTCCGCCGCCGGCGGCTACGCGCTCGGCCGCTACAGCTTCCGAGGCCGTGAGGCCGTCTTCAAGATGATCCTGGCCGGCGTCCTGGTGCCGTCCATCGTGCTCGCCGTACCGCAGTACCTGCTGCTGTCGAAGCTGGGCATGGCCGACTCGTACTGGTCGATGCTGCTGCCGTCGATCCTGTCGCCGTACGGCGTCTACCTGGTCCGCATCTACGCGGCCGCGTCGGTGCCCGCCGAGCTCATGGAGGCGGCCCGGATGGACGGCGCGAGCGAGTGGAGGATCTTCTCGCGGATCGCCGTACCGATGATGATGCCCGGGCTGATCACGGTGTTCCTCTTCCAGTTCGTCGGCATCTGGAACAACTTCCTGCTGCCCTTCGTCATGCTCGCCGACGACGAGAAGTTCCCGATCACCCTCGGCCTGTACACCCTGCTCGCCCAGGGCGCCTCGCAGCCCGCGCTCTACACCCTGGTCATCACCGGGTGCCTGCTCGCGATCCTGCCGCTGATCGGGCTCTTCCTGGTGATCCAGCGGTTCTGGTCGCTGGACCTGATGAGCGGCGCGGTCAAGGCCTGAGGCCCCGGGCTCCCCTGCACGAACGTCTCCGAACGAGGAACATGACCACCAGCGCGAACGGACGCCGCAAGCCACCGACCATCCACGACGTGGCCCGGGAGGCGGGCGTCTCGCGGGGCACCGTCTCCCGCTTCCTGAACGGCGGCCACTACGTCTCGCCCGCCGCGCGGCGGTCCGTGGAGGCCGCCATCAAGAGGACCGGGTACGTGGTCAACCGGCATGCGCGCAGCCTGAGCACCGGCCGGTCGGACTCGGTGGCGTTCCTGCTGACCGAGCCGCAGGAGAAGTTCTTCGAGGACCCCAACTTCAACGTCCTGCTGCGCGGTTGCACCGAGCGGCTCGCCCAGCACGACATCCCGCTGCTGCTGATGCTGGCCGAGAGCGACGACGACCGGCGCCGGCTGACCCGGTACATCACCTCGGGCCACGTCGACGGCGTGCTGTTGCTCTCCAACCACAGCGGTGACCCGGTCGCGGCCGAACTGCACGACGCCGGGATCCCGTTGGTGGTCTGCGGCAAGCCGATAGGGCGGGGCACCAAGGTGAGTTACGTGGCCGCCGCCGACCGGGAGGGCGCGCAGGACATGGTCCGCCATCTCCTCGCCGGCGGCCGGCGCCGGGTCGGCATGGTCACCGGGCCGCTCGACATGCCGGGCGGCCCCGACCGGCTGGGCGGCTACCGGGACGTGCTCGCCGAGGCGGGCCTGCCCTATGACCCGGCGCTCGTCGTCGAGGGCGACTTCCGGCGCAGCGGCGGCGAACGGGCGGCCCGCCGCCTGCTGGCCCAGGCCCCGGACATGGACGCGGTGTTCGTCGCCTCGGACCTCATGGCCCTGGGGGTCGTGGGCGTCCTTCAGCAGGCCGGGCGCGCGGTCCCGGATGACATCGCTGTCGGCGGCTTCGACGACTCCCCGGCGGCCACCGCCATCGCCCCCGCCCTCACCACCATGCGCCAGCCCTTCGACCGCATCAGCGCCGAGATGGTCCGCATGCTCCTCGCCCAGATCGCGGGCGAGGACACGGCCGGAGTGATCCTCCCGACCGAACTGGTGGTGCGGGACTCGGCGTAGCGCTCCGCGGGCCCGTCCGAGGTGGCCCCCGGAACCGGAACTGCCGTCAACGGATGTGAAAGCAGCAGCCGTCCGGTTCGCGTCGAGTCGGAGGGGCCAACCATCCGTATTCTCTGATCATGGCCGCCTCCCCCGCATATGCCCTCATCGCCACCGACCTCGACGGCACGCTGCTCCGCGCCGACGACACGCTCTCCGACCGGTCGTTGGCCGCGCTCGCACGGGTGGCGGCGAGCGGGGCCCGGCATCTCGTCGTGACGGGACGGCCGGCTCCCAGAGTGCGGCCGCTGCTCGACGACCTCGGCAGTACGGGGCTCGCGGTGTGCGGACAGGGCGCGCAGGTGTACGACGCCGGCGCGGACCGTCTGCTCTGGTCGGTGACCCTGGACCGGGAGCTGGCCGAGACCGCGCTCGGCAAGATCGAGGCCGAGGTCGGGCAGGTGTACGCGGCCGTGGACCAGGACGGCGTCGACGGGCTCACGCTCATCGAGCCCGGCTATCTGATGCCCCACCCGACGCTGCCCGCCGTGCGGGTCGGCCGGCGTGACGACCTGTGGTGCGAGCCGATCAGCAAGGTGCTGCTGCGCCACCCCTACCTGTCCGACGACGAGTTGGCGGTCACGGCACGCTCGGTGGTGGGCTCGCTGGCGACGGTCACCATGTCCGGGCCCGGGACCGTCGAACTCCAGCCATGCGGCATCACCAAGGCGACCGGCCTCGCGCTGGCCGCCGAACACCTGGGCCTGGGGCCCGAGGTGACGATCGCCTTCGGGGACATGCCCAACGACATCCCCATGTTCGACTGGGCGGCCCGCGGCGTGGCGATGGCCAACGCCCACCCCGAACTCAAGGCCGTGGCCGACGAGGTGACCCTGTCGAACGAGGACGACGGCATCGCCGTCGTCCTCGAAAGACTCTTCCCGCGGGCGTAGTTCCTAGTACGCGCCGAACACGTTGTCGATGGACCCGTACCGCTGGGCCGCGTAGTTGCAGGCGGCGGTGATGTTCGCCACCGGGTCGTACGGGTCCCACGAGGTGTTGGCCACGTGGTACGCGTTGAAGGTCGGGTCGATCACCTGGAGCAGGCCCTTGGAGGGCGTGCCGGCGGCCGCGTTGGAGTCCCAGAGGTTGATGGCGTAGGGGTTGCCGGAGGACTCGCGGATGACGTTGCGGTAGATGCCGTCGTAGGAGCCGGGAATGCCGTGCTCCGCCATGACGGCGAGGGAGGCCCGGATCCAGCCGTCGAGGGTGTTGGAGTAGCCGAGCGTGGTCGCGGTCTGCACGGTCGGGGTGGCCGCGGAGGCGCTGGTCGCACCGATGAGCGGCAGTGCGAGTACGGCGACTCCGGTGCCGGCGACGGCGAGCTTGCGGGCGAGACGGCTGGTACGGGTACGGCGGTGCTGAGCGGCAGCAGACATGGCGAAGTTCCTCTCCGTCGCCTGCGAGGTGAGCTGTCGGGTTCGGGCGGGAGCTGCCCGGCCACGCCTACGAAAGGCGTGACTTCACCCCAAGCCGTACCGGTATGTCCGAAGACGACCGGTACGGCGACTTACCTGGTTCCCCCGCTCCTGCCGTGGTTCTAGGTGGGTGTTGTCGGGTGGTGGCAGGATTCGGCGTCCGCCCGACAGGCCGGGAACGTATGCGAGAGCACATGTCCGGAACAAGTGGCGAAGTCACATGCGATGCCTATTGACCTTGGTAAGAGGCATTTGGGGCACTTGATCCTTTGCGTTCGCCAAGCCTCAACTCGCGCACGAGGAAAGGCGGATCGGCGGATTCCGGATTCACGCCGATCCGTCCGGACGAGTGGGCCAAGTCACAGCCGAGCGCAAGAGGGGTAAAACGGTCAATAATGCTCAACTCATGTTCAACCGGCCGTCCGTGGGATCCGCTTCTCCCACGTCCGGTGGAAGACCACCTCGCCGCCGTCGGTGCAGACGACCTCGTCGGAGGTGCGGAAGTCCGTTCCGTCGCAGGTGATCTCCGAGCGGGTCCGGACGGTCGCGTCCCAGCCGAGCTCGGGGCGGTGCAGCCGGATCGACCAGTCCGAGCGGGTGCGGGCGGACAGGGGGTCCTGCTCGTCGATCGAGTAGGTCTCCAGCGCGTCCTCGGTGGACTCCAGTCCGTCGGGGTACACGCGCGTGCCGCCGCGGCGGGGGTCGACCTCCAGACGCCACTCGCCCTTGGCCACATCACGGACGACCAGCCGCTCGGGGCGGGGTTCGTCCAGGGTGGCGGGGCTCCATCCGTCAGCGGCTACGCCGCGGGTGACCCCGAGCGGCCCGGACTGCTCCGGCTCCTCGAAGGCGATGGCCGAGTCCACTTCACGCGCGCGTACCGGCAGTTCGAGGAAGCTGCCCGCCGGCTCCAGGGTGAATCCCGCCTGCGACCCGGGCTGCGGCCAGATCCACGGCCAGTACGCGGAGGACACGGCGAGCCGGATGCGGTGGCCGGGCGGGAAGGCGTGCCCGATGCCGTTCAGCTCGAAGGCCACCTCCTGCGTGGCCCCCGGCTCCCAGGGCACCACCCGGTCCCGGCCGTGGCGTGCCGAGAGGTTCAGCACGCCCCGCGTGACGAGCGTCGACGACCCGTCCGGAGCAACATCGCAGAGCCGCGCGACGACCTGCCCGCGCGACACCTCCGAGGTCACCCTGAGCCGCACCCGCGGCCGTCCGAGGATCCACGTCTCCTCGCCCACCGCGAAGTCGAAGCAGGCCGAACGGGCGTCCTCCTCCCGCTGGTCCGGCGGCAGGTCGGCGTCGTTGCCGACGGGGCGGAAACGGCCGGCGTCCACACCCGTGTGCTGCGGGGAACGGAGCAGGACGGGTGCGCCCTGAAGGCCGTACGACACCGTCGTCACGTTCGGGGACGGCCAGGCCGGCTCGCCGAGCCAGCGGCCGGGCAGGGTGTCGTAGGCCGTGGCCGGGGGGTGGGAGTCGCTGACGTAGGCCCTCAGGAGCGGTTCCCGCATGATGCCGGTGTCCACGCCCTTCAGGTGCTGGTCCCACCAGCGCAGGGTCTCCTGGAGGAAGCCGATCGCCGGGCCGGGCGACAGGCCGCGGTCCGGGTACTGGTGGGACCAGGGGCCGATCAGTCCCCGTACGCCGTCGGCCGGCAGGTGCTCGACCAGCCGCAGGACCGTGTCGCGGTACGGGTCGTGCCAGCCGCCCACCGCGAGGACGCACGCGCCGATCGCGCCGAAGTCCTCGCGGACGCCGCCGCGCCGCCAGTAGTCGTCGCGGGTCTGGTGGCCGAGCCACGTGTGGACGAACGGCTCGACCGCTTCGAGGCGTTCGAGCCACATCTCCCGCCAGGCGTCCCCGACATGGAGCGGATCCGGCGGCCGGGAGACGAAGGCGAGCATCGTCGCCGCCCACGCGTGCATGTCCACCGCGAGGACGGAACCTCCCATGTAGTGCGCGTCGTTGTCATAGCGGTCGTCGGTGGAGCAGACGGCGACGACCGCCTTGAGCGGCTCGGGAGCCAGCGCCGCGATCCGGAGGGAGGCGAAGCCGCCCCAGGAGATGCCGAACATGCCGACCCGGCCGTCGCACCAGGGCTGCGCGGCCAGCCAGTCGACGACCTCGACCCCGTCGGCGAGCTCGGTCGCCGAGTACGCGTCGCCCGGCAGGCCCCCGCTGTTGCCGTGCCCGCGTACGTCCACGCGGACGGAGGCGTAGCCGTGGCCCGCGTACCAGGGGTGGCGCTGCCGGTCACGGGCCGCGGTCCGGTCGGTGAGGCGGTAGGGCAGGTATTCGAGGATCGCGGGTACCGGTTCCTGGGTGAGGGGTCGCCACACGCGTGCGTACAGGAGTGTCCCGTCCGGGAGCGGGATGCGGACGTCGTCGTGGGTCGTCTCGTGGGGGAAGGACGTACGGATGCGCATCGGTGGGGTCCCGTCGGTCGACATCGTCGTAGAGATTCACCGGCTGGGCCCGGATGCCGTTCGCCAGGACGAGGGACAGCGAGCAGGGGCCGACGATCGGTTCGGGACACCGGCGGGTACTTCCCTACAAGTCGATAGATATCCGTTCTTTTCAGGTGATCAAAAACATACCGGTCGTGATCCGATACCGCCTGGCATGGACGGGGCGGGCGCTATCGGTGATCCAAAGGTGACCGGATACGCTGACTTGAGTGATGGCAGCGACCTATCGACATTCCGCGTAACCGCAGAAGACACCAGCAGACAGGAGACCCCTCGTGACCGTCGTCGGGCCGTTCGGGCTGAGCGTGCGGGACCAGGCTCTGGAAGCCGATGTCCAGGCCGGATTGGCGGCTGTCGAGGAGGGACTGCTCGAGGCCACCAAGAGCGAGGTCCCCTTCATCACGGAGGCCGCCCAGCATCTGGTACGGGCGGGCGGAAAGCGGTTCCGGCCGCTGCTCGTGATGCTCGCCGCCCAGTTCGGGGATCCCTATGCGCCGGGCGTGGTGCCGTCGGCCGTCGTGGTGGAGCTGACCCACCTCGCGACGCTGTACCACGACGACGTCATGGACGAGGCCGAGGTCCGGCGGGGTGTGGACAGCGCCAACACCCGCTGGGGCAACTCGGTGGCCGTGCTGACCGGCGACTTCCTGTTCGCCCGCGCCTCGCACATCCTGGCCGATCTCGGTCCCGAGGCGGTCCGGGTGCAGGCGGAGGCGTTCGAGCGCCTGGTCACCGGCCAGATCCTGGAGACGGCCGGACCGCAGGACGGCCGGGATCCGGTCGACCACTACCTGGACGTCCTCGGCGGCAAGACGGGCTCGCTGGTCGCGGTCTCGTGCCGCTTCGGGGCGATGATGTCGGGCGCCGACGAGACGGTCGTGGACGTCCTGACCCAGTACGGCGAGCGCCTCGGCGTCGCCTTCCAGCTCGCCGACGACGTCCTGGACATCGCCTCCGACTCCCACGAGTCCGGTAAGACACCGGGCACCGACCTGCGTGAGGGCATCCCCACGATGCCGGTCCTGCGGCTGCGGGAGCGGGCCGCCCGGCTCGGCCTGGCCGAGGACAAGGCGCTGTGCGAGCTGCTCGACTCCGACCTCACGGACGACGCCCGGCACGCGGAGGCCCTGGCGGCCCTGCGCACCCACCCCGCGCTGGAGCAGGCCCGCCGGGACACCGTGCGCTACGCGGAGGAGGCGCGCGCGGCCCTGGCCCCGCTGCGGGAGTGCGACGCGAGGGCGGCCCTGATGGAGCTGTGCGACGCGGTGGTCCACCGGGCGGGCTAGCGGGCCGGTGGTCCCGAGCGGCGGCGCCCCCTACGGGTCGTAGGGGGCGTCGGCATGTCGTGTCATACCCCAGGTGTACATCGAGTTGGCCCCGAGGGCTGACGCATCTTCATGGCCGATTTGGTCAGATGGACACCACGGAAAACACCACTCCTCACCGATTCGGGTGAGAATGGCGGCTACGGGTGGACGCACGGGAGTTGACAGCCGCCGCCGACGACGGAGGTAAGGCACACATGGCACCGTACGAATCCGACGACAGCGCGACCGCCGCGGACGCCGAGGAGCTGCGTTCCGCGCGCCGGCGCAAGGCCGCGCGGTACGTCGTGCCGGCCACGGTGGTGGGGATCGCGGCGGCGACCATCGGGCTCGTCCCGGCGCTCGCCGACTCCGGCGACCCCGACCTGCCGAAGATCAGCGCACAGGAACTCATCGAGAAGATCGCCGCGTCGGACGTGGAGCAGCTGTCCGGCACCGTGAAGATCACCACGGACCTCGGTCTGCCGGACCTCGGCGGCCTGGAGAGCTCGCTCGGTTCCGCCGCCGGGCCCTCCGGCTCGGGCGGCGGCTCGTCCGCCGACCCGTCCACCAAGCTCACCGAACTCGCCTCCGGCACGCACACGCTGCGCGTCGCGGCCGACGGCGAGGACAGGCAGAAGGTCTCGCTGCTGGAGAACGCGGCCGAATACAGCCTCATCCACAACGGCAAGGACGTCTGGGGCTACGACAGCGAGTCCAACTCGGTCTTCCACACCAAGGCCTCCGAGAGCGACGGGAAGCGGAAGGAGCTTCCGGCCACGCCCAAGGACCTCGCCGAGGAGGCCCTCAAGGCCGCCGACAAGACCACGTCGGTGACGGTGGAGGGCACCGCGCAGGTCGCGGGCCGGGACGCCTACCGTCTGGTCATCAAGCCCAAGGACGAGGGCTCGACGGTCGGGCAGATCACCGTGGCCGTCGACTCGAAGACCGGTCTGCCGCTGAAGTTCACGCTGACACCGGCGAGCGGCGGCGCGGCCGTCGTGGACGCGGGCTTCACCCAGGTCAGCTTCGCCAAGCCGGCCTCCTCGACCTTCGATTTCACCCCGCCGAAGGGGGCGAAGGTCGAGGAGGGGGACGCGTCGAAGGCGCCCGGCCACTCCGAGGGCCTCGGCAAGGAGCAGCGCGAGGACCTGGCCAAGGGTTCCGCCGACCTCGGCAAGGGCGGCCCCGAGGGGCTGAACGTCATCGGGGACGGCTGGGACTCCATCGCCGCCTTCGACACCGGCGGCCAGGGCGTCCCGTCCGGCTCCGAGGTCGGCGGTGACGTGGGCGGCTTCCTGGACTCGCTCGGCGACAAGGTCTCCGGCGACTTCGGGAAGGGCACCGTCTTCAAGACCCGCCTGATCAACGCCCTGATCACCGACGACGGCAAGGTCTACGTCGGCGCGGTCACCAAGGACGCGCTGGTCAAGGCGGCCGACGCGGCGAAGTAGTCCCGAGCGGGCACGACGAATCGAGGGAGCCGATGGACCAGCCGTCCGCCACGGCACCGGATCCGGAGGGGGCGAGTGACAGCGCAGGCGGTGCTGCGGGTGCGGACGCAAGTGCCATCCACACCCGCGCCCTCACCAAGCGCTACCGCGGCGGACAGCTCGCCGTGGACGGTCTCGACCTGACCGTCCCGGCGGGCAGCGTCTTCGGCTTCCTCGGCCCGAACGGCTCCGGCAAGACCACCACCATCCGCATGCTGATGGGCCTCATCGAACCGACCTCCGGCACCGCGCGCGTCCTGGGCCGCCCCATGCCGCGCGCCTCCCGGACCGTCCTCCCGCACGTCGGCGCGCTCATCGAGGGCCCGGCCCTCTACGGCTTCCTCTCCGGCCGCGACAACCTCGTCCGCTACGACGCCGCGGACCCGACCGCCGACCCGCGCACCCGGGGCACCCGTGTGGCGGCGGCCCTGGACCGGGTGGGCCTCGCGGCCGCCGCGGGCAAGAAGGCGAAGGCGTACTCACTGGGCATGAAACAGCGCCTCGGCCTGGCCGCGGCCCTCCTCCAGCCCCGCAGACTCCTGGTCCTGGACGAACCGACCAACGGCCTGGACCCGCAGGGCATGCGCGAGATCCGTTCCCTGGTGCGGGAGCTGGCCTCGGACGGCACCACCGTCTTCCTCTCCTCCCACCTCCTCGACGAGATCGAACAGGTCTGCACCCACGCGGCGGTGATGTCCCAGGGCCGCCTGATCACCCAGGGCTCGGTGGCGGACCTGGCGGCGGGAGTGAGGGGACGCCTGGTGGTGACGACCCCGGATGCGGCGGACGCGGCGAGGGTGCTGAAGGAACAGGGGGCCGGCGATGTGGTCGTGGCCGAGGACCGGGTCACCTCCGACCCACCCGACGGTGAACTGGCGGACGTCAACACGGCGTTGGTGACGGCGGGGGTGAGGGTGCGCGGCTTCGGAGTGGAGAGGGCCTCTCTGGAGGACGCTTTCGTGGCCCTGACAGGGGAGGGCTTCGATGTCGCAGGCTGACGTGAAGGGGCGCGGGGAACTGCGCGCCGCCCAGCCCCCACAACCCGCAACCCGCCGTACGACCTTCTACGGCACCCTCTTCCGCAACGAACTCCACACCACGTTCCGCCGCTGGCGCACCCTCGCCCTGCTGGCGGTACTCGCGGCCGTCCCGATCCTCGTAGGCATTGCAGTGAAGATCGAGACCGGTGATGACTCCCGGTCCAGCCCCAGCGGCAGCGGACCCGCCTTCATCTCCCAGATCACCAACAACGGCCTCTTCCTGGTCTTCACCGCCCTCGCCGCGACCCTCCCCTTCTTCCTCCCGATGTCCATCGGCGTGATCGCGGGCGACGCGATCGCGGGCGAGGCCAACGCCGGCACCCTCCGCTACCTGCTGGTCGCCCCGGCGGGCCGCACCCGGCTGCTCCTGACCAAGTACGCGACGGTGATGACGTTCTGCCTGGTCGCCACCCTCGTGGTCGCCCTCTCGGCGCTCACGGTGGGGGCCGTACTCTTCCCGCTCGGCGACCTGACGACGATCTCCGGCACCCGGATCCCTTTCACGGAGGGGCTGGGCAGAGCCCTGCTGATCGCGCTGGTGGTGGCCGCCTCACTGACCGGCGTGGCCGCCCTCGGCCTGTTCGTCTCGACGCTCACGAACAGCGGCATCGCGGCGATGGCCACGACGGTCGGCCTGTTGATCACGGTCCAGATCCTCGACCAGATCCCCCAACTGCACGCGCTTCAGCCGTACTTCTTCTCCCACTACTGGCTGTCCTTCGCCGACCTCATGCGTGAGCCGGTCTACTGGGACGACCTGGTGAAGAACCTCGGCCTCCAGGCGCTGTACGCGGCGGTGTTCGGCTCGGCGGCCTGGGCGAGGTTCACGGCGAAGGACATCACGGCGTGATCTGCTCGTAGGGGAACCGCGCGAGCGGGGCCTCCTGGTCGAAGAAGGTCTTCGCCCGGGCAAGGGCATCGGTGTCCCGCAGGACGTCACCGGGCTTGCTGCCGTTGCCCAGGAGCACCCCGCCGAAGCGCATCCCCATGTACGCGGCCGAGTTGTTCAGGGTGCCGATCAGCGGGGCGGCGACCTCGAACTCCTCGTGCGCCAGCGCGGTGACACCCCACAGCGTGCGCCCCGCCATGGTCGCCTTGAACTCGACCCCCGGCGTGCGCAGCCAGCCCGACCAGTGGTCGAGGTAGCGCTTGACGTTCGCGGAGACCGAGTACCAGTACAGCGGGGAGGCGATCACGATGTCCGTGGCCGCGAGCGTCGCGTCGAAGAGCAGTGCCGTGTTCCCGATCGTCGGACGCACATGGTCGGTGTCGTGGCGGAGGTCCTCGAAGTCCGGCAGCGCATGTTCCGTGAGGTCGATCCACTGCTGCTCGACATCCGGGGGCAGTTGTTCTGCGGCCCGGCGGGCCAGCAGTTCGGTGTTGCCGTCGCTGCGGCTGCTGCCGAGCACGAACAGGAAACGGCGCGTCATGGAGAGCTCCCGGCTGATCGGCGTACGGTAAATACTCGCACATGCATTATATGTATACGCAAGTAAGTGTCCAGGAGGTGCCCCGTCAGGTGGTGCCTCAGCCCGGGTGCTTCAGGAGGCGTACGCCTGTGCCGCCCGCGCGACCTCCAGCAGCAGCGCCTCGCCGCCGTGCCGGGCCACGAACTGGAGCCCGACCGGGCAGCCGTCGGGGCCGAGGCCCGCGGGGAGGCTGAGCGCCGGGTGTCCACTGAGGTTGAAGGCCCAGGTGAGAGCGGTGGAGTAGCGCTCACCCGGGCCTTCGTGACCGTGCGGCGGGTGCGGGGTCGTGGGCGTCAGCAGCAGGTCGGTGCCGGCGAAGATCTCGTCGAGAAGACGGTCGTTGGCGGCCCGGATCCGGTCGGCGTCCCGCGGATCGGCCCCCGGGGTGCGCAGGGCGAGCCAGGCGGGGGCCGGGTCGTGCAGGCGCGGTGGGGCGAGGGGCCGGCCGAGCCGTACGACACCGGCGTCGGCCAGCCGCCCCACCGCAGCGCGGGCGATCCGCACGATCCCGGGGTCGGGGTCGGCGTAGCCGAGATCGGGGGACCAGAGGGCGGGGACGGGGAGAGGGACGACGGGGAGGTCGGAGGGCGGCACGAGGTCACGGCGCTCGTCTCCCCCTCCGTCGCTGCCCCCGACGTCACCGCAGACCGCGTGCCAGTAGGCGGCCGCGTCGCAGGCGTGGCGGACGAGGATGCCGGGAGCCGTGAGGCCCCCACCGGTACGGACGCGGTCGACACCGCTGCCCCCGTGGCCGGGGTTCGTGGCCTTCAGGCCGATCACCCCGCACCACGCCGCCGGGATCCGTATCGACCCCGCGCCGTCGCTCCCCGTCGCCATCGGGACGAGCCCCGCGGCCACCGCGGCCGCGGAGCCCGCCGAGGAACCGCCCGGGGTGCGGTCGGCGCGCCAGGGATTGACGGTACGGCCGTGGGCGCCGAGCCCCCAGGTCTGCCAGGGAGTTCCGGGACCGGGCACGGAGGTCGCGCCGACGGGTACGCACCCGGCCGCGAGGAGCGGTGCCGCACCGCGCAGCCCGTGCCGCCCCTTCACCCCGATCGGCACCCCGGCGAGCGGCGGCCGCTCACCCGCCTCGACGCGGAGATCGATCTCGCGTGCCCGGCGCAGCGCCTCCTCCTCCCACACCTCGGCGAAGGCGCACAGTTCGTGATCCGCGCGCCGGATCCGCTCCAGGGCGCAGGCGGTGACGTCCACGGCCCGCAGCGAGCGGGAACGGACCGCTGAAGCCAGGTCGGCGGCGGAGAGGGCGGCGGTCGCCGTCATGGAGCGGTGGCCCGGGTGAGCCGGACGAGTGGCTCGGTTCCGCGAGGCGGGGTCGCGTTCAGGTCGCCGAGGCGCCACGCGGGGACCCAGGGCACGCGGTACACGTCGACCGTGGACTCGATCTCCTTGACCTGCTGGGCGAGTGGGCGCGGGAGCCGGCCGGGAGCGTCCGCGACGAGGACGACGGCGTCGAGGTCGAGCCCCGGCGGGTGCTCCCCGCGCCGGAAGAGCTCCAGGGTGCGGCGGGCGGCGAGCAGCCCCGAGGCGTGGGTACGGGCGACCAGCAGGACGGAGGCCGGGGCGCCGGGGCCGGGCCAGTCGCGTCCGCTGTCGTGACCGCCGTAGACGGCGGCCAGGGTGGAGACGCCGGCGCCGCCGTGCGTGCCGACCCACGCGAACCGCCTCCCGGTCGGGGCCACCGGCCCGCGGATCCAGATCTCCGGCCCCTGCTGCACGTTCTCCGCCTCTCGCCGCACGTCGGTCCGCATGCCCGCGCCCCGACTCTGCCATCCCACCCGCCCTCCCCCTCCTGGAACAGGCCTGTGACATCACGGTGACGTGAGAACCGGGGGCGAGCGGAGAGACTCGACAGTACGTGCACGACCGTGAGGGATGAGATGCCTCGACTCAGCCGAGAAAAGAAGCGGGACCAGCAGAGGGGGGCGACCCCGATAGACGTCCGCGTCCCCCTGACGGGTGAGTCCGCGACCGTGGCCGGGACACCGGTCACCGCGCCGCCCGGCGAGGAACTCCATCAGACCGTCCTGACCCACCTTCACCACCTCGCCCGCACCAGCGGCCACCCCGTCCACGCCACGATCCACGACGCCCGCATCGGCTATGTGGTCCCGCTGGAAGTCGCCACGGACGGCGCCAGCCGCTTCACCGCGGAGCCGGTACGGATGGCTCCGCCGGAGGGGGGGTCGCGGAACCGCGCCGCCGAGCAGGGAGCGTCCCCGGCGCCAACGCCTGAGCAGGGGGACTGGCCGCTGCCGTCCGACGCGGGCGAGGAGTCGGCGGAGACGCCCTGGCCGCCCGCGGCCTCCGCCCCGCCCGAGGGGGCCACGCAGCTCCTGCAGGCGCTCGACGAGCGGGGCCCTGCCCCCACCTTCCGGTCGCAGGACCTGCCCGAGCCGCAGCCGGCCGACGCCGAAGCGTTCCCGACCCAGGTCCTACGACAGCTGCCGAACCCTCAGCCCACCGGCTCGGCTCCGCTTCAGGCCCCGGGGACGGCCGTACCTCCGACGGGGGAGTTCGGCCCGCCACCCGTGATGGACGCGAGCCCGGCCACCACCCCGGCCCCGCTGTCGCCGACCGACCTCGCCTACACATCCAGTCCCCTGCCGGAGCCCGGCCCCGCCTCGACGCCGTCCGCGCCGCAGTCCGGTCCTCCTCGTATCCCTGGCCAGCCGCAGTCGGGCCCGGTGCACACTTCTGCCCCGGCGCCGGACGCCATCGCACTGACGGACCTGGCCCACACGTCCAGGCCCTTGCCGCAGCCCGGCGCTGCCACGACGCCGACCGCGCCGCAGTCGGGCCCGGTGCACACTTCTGCCTCGGCGCCGGATGCCATCGCACTGACGGACCTGGCCCATACCTCCAGGCCCTTGCCGCAGCCCGGCGCTGCCACGACGCCGATCGCGCCGCAGTCGGGCCCGGTTCACCCCACCCCGCCGTCGGAGGCGACCGCACCGACCCCCCGATCTCAACCAGGCCCCGGACCCGTTCCCGAGCCCATCCCCGTGCCCACGGCCGGTTTCGCCGCCGTCGTGCCCCAGCCGCTTCCGTCGGCCTCGCCCGCCCCGCGGGCCGCCGCCCCCTTCATCGACCCCGTCCCCCTCCTGGACGATCCCGGTCCCAAGCCGACGCCCGTGCGTGGGTTCGACGCCGTGGCGGAAGCGGTTCTGGGGGAGGGACTGGTGGTCGACGAGAGCGCGGTGCTCGCGGAGCCGGTCGAGCGGATCAGCGAGGCCGTGCGGGAGGGGCGGACAGACGTGGCCGCCGAGTTGGCGGAGCGGGTCGTCGGGGAGGCGTCCGAGACCTTGGGCGCAGAACATCCCGACGTGCTGCGGGTACGTGAACTCGCCGCCTACATCGCCTACTTGGGGGGCGAGCCGGTCCAGGCCGCGGAGATCTCCCTCGACCTGGCCGACATCCACCACCGCGCCGGGGACGCCGAGGCGGCCTACGGCAACGTACAGAGCGCGGCCACCGCGTGGAAGGCCGTACGGGACCCGCTGCGGGGCCTGGCCCTCGGGCGCGATCTGCTCACCCTGTGGACGGACCTGGCCGCCGGAGAGGGCCCGGCGGCCGAGGACCCCGACAAGCTGGAGTCGGCCCGCGCCCGGATGCTCCGCCTCGCGGAACGCGCCCGGAACGCCGACCAGTAGTACGGAGAGGGCCCGTTACTGCGACAGCTCCCACACCGCGTACGCCACCGCGTCGCTGTTGCGGTCCAGGGCCGTGTCGTTGATGTTGGCCGTGGTGTCGCACGACGAGTGGTAGCAGCGGTCGAAGGCCAGCCCCGAGGTGCCGCCCCACTTGGCCGCCTGCGCCGCCGTCTTGACGTAGTCGGCGCCGCTGAACAGCCCGCCCACCGGCACGCCCGCGTTCTTGAACGGCGCGTGGTCGGAGCGGCCGTCGCCCTCGGTCTCGATCTCGGTCGGGACACCGAGGCCGGCGTAGTACGCCTTGAAGGTCTTCTCGATGGCCGGGTCGTCGTCGTAGACGAAGTAGCCGGGGTTCGGCGAGCCGATCATGTCGAAGTTGAGGTAACCGCTGATCCGTGAACGGTTCGCGGTGGAGAGGCTGTTGACGTAGTAGCGGGAGCCGACCATGCCCAGCTCCTCCGCGCCCCACCAGGCGAATCTCAGGTGCTTGGTGGGTTGGTAACCGGCCCTGGACACCGCGAGCGCGGTCTCCAGGACGGCCGCCGAACCGGAGCCGTTGTCGTTGATGCCCGCGCCCGCCGTCACGCTGTCGAGATGCGAGCCGGACATGATCACCTGGTTGGTGTCGCCGCCCGGCCAGTCGGCGACCAGGTTGTAGCCGGTGCGGCCGGAGGACGTGAACTGCTGGACCGTCGTGGTGAACCCGGCGGCGTCCAGCTTGGCCTTCACATAGTCGAGCGAGGCCTTGTAGCCGGTCCGGCCGTGCGCGCGGTTGCCGCCGTTGGCGGTGGCGATGGACTGGAGCTGGGTCAGATGCGCCTTCACGTTGGCCACCGGGATGTCCGGGGCCGCGGCCACCGCGGGCTGTCCCGCGGGGGCCGCGCCGGCTATGGATCCGCCGGCCAGGAGGGAGACGGTGGCGACGACGGCGGTGGCCGTGACGCGTCCGGGAACCGAGAGCTTCATGTGGGGGGCTCCGAATTCCGTGGGAACCCCTGAAGTCACAGGGATTCCACAGCGAATGGGTGCCTGGATGGTGAAGCTGAGGTTGACTCTCCGTCAAGGGCGGAATCCGGTCAGGGGTGTTCGCATACCGGACCGCAGAGGAACAGCCGGCGACCAAAAGGGATCAACCGGCGATCGAGGGCGACCAAAGGGGGATCAGCCGGAGATCGGCCGGAGATCGGCTGGGCGGCAGCCAGGATCAGTGGACGCAGAATTCGTTCCCTTCCGGATCCGCCATCACCACCCACGCCCCCGACGGTTCGCTCACCTCACGCAGCACGCTCGCCCCGAGCCCGGTCAGTCTCTCCACCTCGTCCGAGCGTCTGCCCTCCCCGGGGTGCAGGTCGAGATGGAGCCGGTTCTTGACCGTCTTCGGCTCCGGTACGCGCTGGAACAGCAGCCGCCGCCCGAGCCCCGTCCCGCTGTCCTTGTCGTACGGGTCGTCCGGATGCCGTACGGCGACCAGGTCCCGGAAGGCCAGACGGGCGTGGTACTCGACGGTCGCCTCGCGCGGCAGCGCCCCGAGCTCCAGCAGCCGCTGGACGAGGGCGTCGTTGTCCTCGGTCTCGTAGTGCAGTGCCGCGGCCCAGAAGTCGGCCTGGGCGTGCGGGTCCTCGGCGTCGATCACGACTTTCCAGTGCACGGGTGTCATACCGTCACTTATAGCGGCGACCACTGACAGCGGCCCCGCTCACATCACCTTGGCCGCCTGTGGTCCGCCCGTCGTCCACCCGTCGGACGTACGCCGACCGGGTTGACGTGACCGTGATCGTGCGATCTGGCACGCCGGGTACGGTGCCGGCGTGCGGGGCCCCACTCCACCAGAGAGATGGTCCGGGGCCTCCCCGCGGCCATTGGCCGTATCCACCTGGCCGGGTCGCGCAGGGCTGCGTCCATCAGCGGCCTCCGCCGCGGGGGGCCTCCCGGGACCGGACCACGCACAGGGTGCGTGTCACTGCCCCGGGGTTGAGTACGCCGGGGGCCAGTACGCCCAAGGCTGTTCGGCCGTTCGCGGCAACGGTCGGTCGTACTCCACCCGCGCTGTACGACAAGCGCACCGTCCGCCTCGCCGGTGCGCGCCGAGCCCGAACAGGCCCACGCGGGCGGGCTGCCGCACACGGGGACCCGGTACCCGGTACTCAGCACCCGGTACCCGGCACCTGGTTCGGCTCGGCGCGCGGGATCGCGGCGGTGACGGCCGTCTACGGCCTGGCGGCGGGGGAGTCCAGCGGTTCCGGGGCCGAAGCCAGGCTCTCCGCCTTCCGTGCGGCGTTGACGGTGCCCGTGGTCATGGTGATGCCGCCGGGCCTGCCGATCTCCCTCCTGAGCGTTCGCGCGGTGCGCAGGGCGTCCCAGGTGAGCAGCGTCAACGCCAGCCAGACCAGCGCGAACCCGGCCCAGCGCTCGGGCGGCATGGCCTCGTGGAAGTAGAAGATGCCGAGCAGGAACTGGAAGACCGGCGCCAGGTACTGCAGCAGCCCCAGCGTGGACAGCGGCACGCGGATCGCCGCGGCGCCGAAGCAGACCAGGGGGAGCGCGGTGACGATGCCGGTCGAGGCGAGCAGCGCCGCGTGGCCGGGGCCCTCGGAGGCGAAGCTGAGGTCGCCCCGGCCGCTCAGCCACAGCAGATATCCGAGCGCGGGCAGGAACTGGATCGCGGTCTCGGCGGCCAGCGACTCCACGCCCCCGAGGTTCACCTTCTTCTTGACGAGGCCGTACGTGGCGAAGGAGAAGGCGAGCGTGAGGGAGATCCACGGCGGCTGCCCGTACCCGACGGTGAGGACGACCACCGCGGCGGCGCCGATCCCGACCGCCAGCCACTGCACCCGCCGCAGTCGCTCCTTGAGCAGCAGCACACCCATCGCGATGGTGACCAGCGGATTGATGAAGTACCCGAGGGAGGCCTCGACCACATGACCGCTGTTGACGGCCCAGATGTAGACGCCCCAGTTCACGGTGATGACGGCGGCGGCCACGGTGACGAGCGCCAGCCTGCGCGGCTGCCGCAGCAGCTCACCGGCCCAGGTCCAGCGCCGTACGACGACGAGCGCGACGGCCACGAAGGCGAGCGACCACACCATCCGGTGGGCGAGGATCTCGGCGGCTCCGGCGGGCTTGAGCAGCGGCCAGAACAGGGGCACGAGCCCCCACATCCCGTACGCGGCGAAGCCGTTCAGCAGACCTATGTGCCGCTCGCCTCTCGACTTCACGGGCTCTCCTCCTCGCACTGTCCTCGCCTGCACGAAGGTAACGCCGAGCACCCCCGACTGTCATGCCCGTATCGCCATACGGTCATGACAGCCGGGGGTGGAGGTCCCGGGGCCTGTCAGGGAAGGGGCAGGGAGATGTCAGCCCTTGAGCGCGGCCTCGATCGACGCGGCGATCGGGGTGGCCGGACGGCCGGTCAGCCGGGCCAGGTCACCGGAGGTGACGACCAGCTCGCCCTTCTCGATGGAGGCGTCGACGCCGGCGAGGATCGCGGCGAAGGGGGCGGGCAGCCCGGCACCGGTCAGGATCTCGATGTAGGCCTCGACGGGGACGGCGTTGTAGGCGATCTCCTTGCCGGTCTGCCGGCTCAGCTCGGCCGCGTACTCGGCGAAGCCCCAGGGCTCGTCGCCGCCCAGCTCGTACGTCGTGTTCTCGTGCCCCTCGCCGGTCAGCACGGCCACCGCGGCAGCCGCGTAGTCGGCGCGCGAGGCGCTGGAGAGGCGGCCGTCACCGGCGGCCTGGACGACCGCGTTGTACTGCAGGACGGGGGCGAGGTTCTCGGTGTAGTTCTCGTTGTACCAGCCGTTGCGCAGCAGCGAGTAGGGCAGACCGGAGGCCAGCAGTGCCTCTTCGGTGGCCCGGTGGTCGTCGGCGAGCGCGGCGGACAGGGTGCCGGGCGCGCTGGTGTACGCGAGGAGCGCCACGCCCGCGGCCTTGGCGGCGTCGATGACGACCTGGTGCTGGGCGGGGCGGCCCTTGTCGAACTCGTTGCCCGAGATCAGCAGCACCTTGTCGCCGGCCGCGAAGACGCTGTCGAAGGTCTCGGGGCTGTTGTAGTCGGCGACCGCTATCTTCACGCCCTTGGCCGCGAGGTCGGCCGCCTTCTCCGGGGTCCGGACGACGGCGGTGACCTGCTCCGCGGGGACCTTCTCCAGCAGCTGCTCGACGACGTGACGGCCGAGGTGTCCGGTGGCTCCGGTGACGACGATGCTCATGATGTGCGATCTCCTTGTGGGGTGCGGTGTTACTAACCATAGGGGATGCGCTAACTCTGCGAAAGTACCCACTTTGAAGTAAGGTACTGGCATGTCGGTAAGTGTTGAGCAGATTTTCCCGGAGGCGGCGACGGGCGAGGCGATGTGCCCCCACCGCCTGGTCATGGAACACGTGACGAGCCGTTGGGGCGTCCTGGTCCTGATGCGTCTCCTGGACCACCCCCACCGCTTCAGTGAACTCCGCAGGGCGATCGGCCGGGTGAGCGAGAAGATGCTGACCCAGACCCTCCAGACCCTGGAACGGGACGGACTGGTCCACCGAGACGCCAAGCCGGTGATCCCCCCGCGGGTGGACTACTCCCTGACCGACCTGGGCCGGGAGGCGGCGGAACAGGTACGTGGGCTGGCGGAGTGGACCGCGCGGCGGATGGGGGCGGTGCAGGAGGCACGGGAGGGGTATGACGCGCGAAAGAGGGGCTCTGAGCAGGAGTGATGCACCTCGGCGGGCTCGCCTGAAGGCATGTGCACGGCGCCTGGGGGCACACATGTGTCAGGGCGTTGGTCGACATGCGAGACGCGTCCACCCATGCGCCCCCTCTCCGCCTCCCACGCCGACTTGAGTCGACGGGCACGCTGGATGCGGAGTGCCACGCCCACCGTGCACCGACCCGCCACGCCACCACTCGGCGCACGGTCACCGGATCCAGGGGGATGCCTTGACATGGCCACACAGACTCCGGCCGTCCGCCGCAGCAGGATCGGTTCTGCTGTTGCTTCGGGACGCGACCTGATGCGGGCCTTCTTCACCCGGGGCTCGCGCCGCCGACGACAGGAGGACGTCCTGCTGGAACTGCTCGGTCAACTCAGGCTGATGACCGAGGAGATTCATCGGGCAAATCTGATCCAGCAGTACCGGCTCACCCTGATGCAGATGGACCGGATGGTGGATGACCCGTCCCTGGCTGACGCGGCGAACACGCTGCCAGGCCTCTCCGAGGTCAAGCGACGCCAGATGATCTTTGCGAACAGACAGTACGGCAATCTGCTGCTGGCCCACCGCGTCGGTGCGTGCGACTGGGACGAACTAATCGGCCATCTGCGCGTTCTATGCCTGAATGCTCTCTTTGCCGAATACTGGGATCACACGGCCGAGCATCGCAGGAGTCTTCCGGCGGATTCGATCGAGGCGCGGGTCGGCGCCGTTGTCGACGTCATGATGGAGGAGCTTGCGGACGATCCGGACGAGTGGTGGATCGTGGGTCCGTCCCCGGGGGAAACTCAATCATGACGAGGTGTCGCGCTTCGTCCGCTCGGGTGCGGCTCCGGCAACTCACGCGTCAGGAATATCCCGCTTGGCGCGGATGAGAGTCTCGCGGTCGATCACGACGATCCTCTCGTAGTCGGCCCGCGCCGCGTCAGCGGGAAGCAGGGGTGTCAGCGCCTCGGTTGCTTCCGTGCCGATGACTGCGAAGCTTCCATCGCTCAATTCGAACACGTCTGGACAAGTCTGCGCGGTTTGACTGCCCCGCAGCTTGGGTGGATCTCCGATACGGCGTACAACGCTGAGAGCGGGGATTTCGCGGGGCACTCCGGAGCCTTCTCTAGGACCGGAATGGTAAATCCGGTGAGCCAAGCAGGGCAGGACAACCCGCATAGCATCGCATAAGAATCAGTTCTCGTTGTCGCCCGGGCCCCGCAGAATCGCTTCTGTTCTCCGGGAATTACCTCTGTTGCAGGAACCGCCGGCAAACCGGTGGCCTGAGGCCCGAGCGCCCCAGGCCCTTTCGGTGTCCTACTGCTCAGCCCACCACGGTCCAGGTGTCCCCACCCGCCAGCAACGCCCCCAGATCCCCCTTGCCGTTCTGTTCGATCGCCGCGTCCAGCTGGTCCGCCATCTGTGTGTCGTACACCGGCCGGTCCACCGACCGGAACACGCCGATCGGGGTGTGGTGAAGGGTGTCCGGGTCGGCCAGGCGGGACAGGGCGAAGGCCGTCGTAGGTGACGATGAATGCGCGTCGTGGACGAGGATCTGCGCCTCGTTCTCCGCCGTCACGGTCACCACCTTCAGGTCACCCGTCGCCGCGTCCCGCACCACGCCCTTGGACAGGTCGGTGCCGAAGCGGATCGGCTGCCCGTGTTCCAGGCGGATCACCGCTTCCTCGGCCTGCTGCTTGTCCTTGAGGGCCTCGAAGGCGCCGTCGTTGAAGATGTTGCAGTTCTGGTAGATCTCGATCAGCGCGGTGCCGGGGTGGGCGGCCGCCTCCCGCAGGACCGAGGTGAGGTGCTTGCGGTCCGAGTCGACCGTGCGGGCCACGAAGGACGCCTCCGCGCCCAGCGCGAGGGACACCGGGTTGAAGGGCGCGTCCAGCGACCCCATCGGCGTCGACTTCGTGATCTTGCCGACCTCGGAGGTGGGGGAGTACTGCCCCTTCGTCAGGCCGTAGATCCGGTTGTTGAAGAGCAGGATCTTCAGGTTGACGTTGCGCCGCAGGGCGTGGATCAGGTGGTTGCCGCCGATGGAGAGGGCGTCTCCGTCGCCCGTGACCACCCACACCGACAGATCCCGGCGCGAGGCCGCGAGGCCCGTGGCGATCGCCGGGGCGCGCCCGTGGATGGAGTGCATGCCGTATGTGTTCATGTAGTACGGGAACCGCGACGAGCAGCCGATGCCCGAGACGAAGACGATGTTCTCCTTGGCCAGCCCCAGCTCCGGCATGAAGCCCTGGACCGCCGCGAGGATCGCGTAGTCACCGCAGCCGGGGCACCAGCGGACTTCCTGGTCGCTCTTGAAGTCCTTCATGCTCTGGCGCGCCTCGGCCTTGGGGACGAGCTGGAGTGCCTCGATCGTGCCCGTGCCTTCCGTGGACGTCTCAGCCATCGATGGCCTCCTTGAGAGCCGTGGCGAGCTGTTCGGCCTTGAACGGCATGCCGTTGACCTGGTTGTAGCTGTGCGCGTCGACCAGGTACTTCGCCCGCACCAGCGTGGCGAGCTGCCCGAGGTTCATCTCCGGGATGACGACCTTGTCGTACGCCTTCAGCACCGCGCCCAGGTTGCGCGGGAAGGGGTTGAGGTGGCGCAGATGGGCCTGCGCGATCGACTCGCCGGCCGTCCGCAGGCGTCGTACCGCCGCCGTGATGGGGCCGTACGTCGATCCCCAGCCCAGCACCAGCGTGCGTGCCTCGTGCGGATCGTCGACCTCGAGGTCCGGTACGTCGATCCCGTCGATCTTGGCCTGGCGGATACGGACCATGAAGTCGTGGTTGGCCGGGGAGTAGGAGATGTTGCCCGTCCCGTCCTCCTTCTCGATGCCGCCGATGCGGTGTTCGAGACCCGGCGTGCCGGGGACGGCCCACGGGCGGGCGAGGGTCTGCGGGTCGCGCTTGTAGGGCCAGAAGACCTCGGTGCCGTCGTCCAGGGTGTGGTTCGGGCCCTGCGTGAACTGCACGGTCAGGTCCGGGAGTTCGTCCACCTCCGGGATCCGCCAGGGCTCGGAGCCGTTGGCCAGGTAGCCGTCGGACAGCAGCATCACCGGCGTGCGGTACGTCAGTGCGATCCGGGCCGCCTCCAGCGCCGCGTCGAAGCAGTCGGCCGGGGTGCAGGGGGCGACGATCGGTACCGGCGCCTCGCCGTTGCGCCCGAACATCGCCTGGAGCAGGTCGGCCTGCTCGGTCTTGGTCGGCAGCCCGGTGGACGGGCCGCCTCTCTGGATGTCGATGACGAGGAGCGGCAGCTCCAGGGAGACCGCCAGCCCGATGGTCTCCGACTTCAGCGCCACACCCGGCCCCGAGGTCGTCGTCACCGCCAGCGAGCCGCCGAAGGCCGCGCCCAGCGCCGCGCCGATGCCCGCGATCTCGTCCTCGGCCTGGAAGGTCCGTACGCCGAAGTTCTTGTGCTTGCTCAGCTCGTGCAGGATGTCCGAGGCGGGGGTGATCGGGTACGAGCCCAGGAACAACGGCAGGTCCGCCTGGCGGGACGCGGCGACCAGTCCGTAGGACAGCGCGAGGTTCCCGGAGATGTTGCGGTAGGTACCGACCGGGAAGGCCTTGGTGGCCGGGGCGATCTCATAGGAGACGGCGAAGTCCTCGGTCGTCTCGCCGAAGTTCCAGCCCGCGCGGTAGGCCGCCAGGTTCGCCTCGGCGATCTCCGGCTTCTTCGCGAACTTGGTCCGCAGGAACTTCTCCGTGCCCTCGGTGGGCCGGTGGTACATCCACGACAAGAGGCCGAGCGCGAACATGTTCTTGCTGCGCTCGGCCTCTTTGCGAGTGAGGTCGAAATCCTTGAGGGCCTCGACGGTCAGCGTGGTCAGGGGGACCGGATGAAGGCTGTACCCGTCGAGCGAGCCATCTTCCAGCGGCGAGGCCGCGTACCCCACTTTCTGCAT
Source organism: Streptomyces sp. NPDC005303 (assembly GCF_040607335.1). Classification (NCBI taxonomy): domain Bacteria; kingdom Bacillati; phylum Actinomycetota; class Actinomycetes; order Kitasatosporales; family Streptomycetaceae; genus Streptomyces; species Streptomyces sp. NPDC005303. The sequence goes on from NZ_JBEXGM010000001.1 coordinate 192,902, forward strand.
CGCCCGTTTGGTGAACTCGTCCGTGTTGACGATGATCTCCGCGCCGCGCGGCAGATCGGCGATGTTGGCCTTGAGGGCCGCCGGGTTCATGGCCACGAGCACATTGGGCGCGTCACCCGGCGTGAGGATGTCGTGGTCGGCGAAGTGGAGCTGGAAGGAGGAGACACCTGGCAGGGTTCCGGCAGGGGCCCGGATCTCGGCGGGGAAGTTGGGAAGGGTGGACAGGTCGTTGCCGAAGGACGCCGTCTCCGAGGTGAAACGGTCACCGGTGAGCTGCATCCCGTCACCGGAGTCGCCCGCGAAACGAATGATCACCCGGTCGAGGCGGCGGACGTCCTTCACGCCGGCCTCTTTGCGCTGCTCTCCTACGACGGTTTCGTCGGCCTGCTCCGCTGGGCTGCTGACCTGACTGGTCACTGAACTGGACCTCCCTCGAGGCGGCTGTTCGGGAGCGGCCTTCCCGCAGGCCTTCCCAGGATCAACCCTACGACCGCAGGGTTCGCCTTCCCTCGGCCATTCGCATGATGAACGTGGATTTGAGACGTTACAAAGCCCTGACTTGTCACCATTTGCTCGCCCCCCGGCGCTTTCCTCGAAGACGCTCCTCGTCGTTGTTCGGTTCTCGGCCCCGGGCGGCCCATCCGCCCGCCCGTCGGCCACCGCCCTGATCATCTGACACGGTGTCAGATGATCAGGAGTTCAGGTAGGTCAGTACCGCCAGCACCCGCCGGTGGTCCCCGTCGCTCGGTGACAGCCCGAGCTTCAGAAAGATGTTGCTGACGTGCTTCTCCACGGCTCCGTCGCTCACGACGAGCTGCCGCGCGACCGCCGAATTGGTGCGCCCCTCGGCCATGAGTCCCAGCACCTCCCGCTCCCGGGGAGTGAGATTGGCGAGCACGTCCTGCTTACGGCTGCGTCCCAGCAGCTGAGCGACCACCTCGGGGTCGAGAGCGGTGCCGCCCTCGGCCACCCGCACCACCGCGTCCACGAACTCACGCACCTCCGCGACCCGGTCCTTGAGCAGGTAACCCACCCCGCGACTGGACCCGGCCAGCAGCTCGGTGGCGTACCGCTCCTCCACGTACTGCGACAGTACGAGTACCCCGAGTCCGGGATGTGCCTTGCGCAGTTGTACGGCGGCTCGCACACCCTCGTCCGTGTGCGTCGGAGGCATCCGCACATCGGCGACCACGACGTCGGGCAGCTCGCCCTGGGCGTCCAGCTCGCCGATGGTCTTGATCAGCGCCTCCCCGTCGCCCACACCGGCCACGACGTCGTGCCCACGGTCGGTCAGCAACCGGGTCAGGCCCTCCCTCAGCAGCACTGAATCCTCGGCGATGACCACCCGCACCCTGTCCTCCACGACTCTCGGCCCCCCAGCCCACTGCCTGCCCGCCCGCTGAACAAGTCCAGCATTCCAGCATTCGGATGCGGGTGGGCGAGGGCAACGGGAATAGGCCACCAGGAATACGAACAAAGCCGCGAAAACGGGGGGTCGCACTCGGAATCCGGCCAGGTTGGCGGAGGCGGGGGCGCCGGGGGCGGGGGAGTCGTCGGTCTCTCGCGGAGGGCGTTGGGTGTCTTGGGGAGGGGGGTGCCTGGTCTCTGGCGGGGGCGGGGGCGCCGGGGGCGAGGAGTCGTCGGTTCCTCGCGGAGGGCGTTGGGTGTCTTGGGGAGGGTGGGGGTGCCTGGTCTCTGGCGGAGGGCGGAGGGTGGAGGGCGGAGGGCGGGGCGCCGGGGGCGGGGTGCCGTATGTCCTGGGGGGCCCGCACTCCGGTTGTGCGCCGGCCCCTCGCGGATGGTGTGGGCGCCGTCCTTTTGGCGGCGAGTCGGTCGGGCAGGACGCCTCTCCGCAAGCCGGTCGCGCTTCGCAGGCCGAGCGCTCCCGCGGGGTCGGGGACGGAAGGTGCCGCTCAGTGGGCAGAGGGCCGAGCCCTGGGCGGAGTCGTCGCGGCGCGGCCTCGCGCAGACGTCTCGCGGCAGCCCCCGGCGGGGTCGAAGGGGCGGCAGCCCCTGGGGATGGGACGGGTAAGGGCGGCGGGGGCGAAAATAACCCCTACCGCCCGCTCACGCAGAACCCGTCACACCCCTTCGCCCCGCCAAGGCAACTCCGCCGTCACCCGCGTAGGCCCCCCGACCGGTGAGTCCACCACCAGGATCCCGTCCACCGCGTCCAGCCGTTCCGCCAGCCCCGTGAGCCCGGACCCGGACGACACATCGGCCCCGCCCACCCCGTTGTCCACGACCTGCAGCATGAGCCGGTTCTCCACCCGCCACACATCCACCGCGGCGAACGTCGCCCGGGAGTGCTTGCTGATGTTCTGCAGCAGCTCGGACACCGTGAAGTACGCGATCCCCTCGATCGCCGGCGCCGGCCGCGCCGGCAGGTCCACCTCCACCTGCACCGGCACCGTGCAGCGCGAGGCGACGGAGGACAGCGCCGCATCCAGCCCGCGGTCGGTCAGGACGGCGGGATGGATGCCCCGTGCCAGATCCCGCAGCTCCTGAAGCGCCGTCTTCACCTCGCCGTGCGCCTCGTCCACCATCCGGGCCGCCGCGGCGGGGTCCTCCGTGAGCTTCTCCTTGGCCAGCCCCAGATCCATGGCCAGAGCCACCAGCCGAGCCTGCGCACCGTCGTGCAGATCCCGCTCGATCCGACGCAGATCCGCGGCCGCCGTGTCCACCACGACCCCCCGGTCCGACTCCAGCTCCACCACCCGCGCCGACAGCCGGGTCGGCCCCAGCAGTCCGTGCACCATCACCCGGTCCACCGCTGTCAGCGCCCGTACGATCCACGGCGTGGCCAGCGTGAACAACAGGCCCACCAGCGCGGTCACGCCGATCTCGAACGGGTTGTCCAGATAGATGTGGTGGGTCTGGTCACCGTAGAGCTGAAGCCCGTCCTGACCGACGTACGCGGGGAAGACCCAGAACCACAGCGGATACGTCAGCAGCGCCCAGCCGTACACCCAGAAGTTCACCGCGACGACGAACGAGAACATCGCCCACGGCAGGTGCAGTACGGAGTACAGCAGCGTCCGCCACGACGTCCCGCTCTTGAGCACCGCCCCGATCCACGCCATGAACCCGGGCGTCCGCATCCGCAGCGGCTCCGGATCGCCGACCTCGAGACCCAGCAACCCCCGCGCCCGCGCTCGTTCCAGCGCCCCGAGCCCGCGGCACCCGGCGAGCCCGGCCGCGAAGACCGGAATCCCGAGGAAGGTGATGAGCAGGCCCGCGCCGAGCGAGATCATCGTGACGGCGTACGTGAACATCACGATGCTGATCGGCAGGCTCAGCAGCACATAGCCGAACTCCCGCCAGGTCCGCCCCTCGAACGGCGCCCGCAGCCCGGCCGGCACCCGCTGCCGCCGTACCGTCTCGGGGAACCCGAGCCCGCTGTCGTACCCGTAGTCCGTGGCCATCGACGTCGTCCTTCTTCTCTCGTCCCGCGCCTGTGGTGTCGTACCTCCACCCTGCTGGGCCCCAGCTCAACGGACCATGGAGGCCGTCGGCGTCTTGGAAGGGGGGTTTTCCCTACCTACGGTCCGGGACCCGGTCCCGCCACGGCAGCTCCGCCGTGACGACCGTCGGGCCGCCCGGCGGCGAGTCGATGACGAACAGCCCGTCGACCGCGCCGAGGCGCTCCGCGAGCCCGCGCATCCCGGTGCCGCCGTCGAGCCGGGCACCGCCGTGGCCGTCGTCCCACACCTGGATGAGCAGCCGGTTCTCCGCCCGCCACACGTCGACGGACGCCGACCGCGCCCCGCTGTGCTTGCTGATGTTCTGCAGCAGCTCGGAGACGGTGAAGTAGGCGATCCCCTCGATCGCCTGGACCGGCCGCGAGTCGAGGTCGGCGGTCACCTTCACGGGGACCGTGCAGCGCGAGGCCACCGAGGAGAGGGCGGCGTCGAGGCCACGGTCGGTCAGTACGGCGGGATGGATGCCCCGCGCCAGATCCCGCAGCTCCTGAAGCGCCAGCTTCACCTCACCGTGCGCCTCGGCGACCATCGCCTGCGCGTACTCCGGGTCCTCCAGGAGCTTCTCCTTCGCGAGCCCGAGCCCCATGGCCAGGTTGACCAGCCGGGCCTGCGCCCCGTCGTGCAGATCGCGCTCGATGCGCCGCAGGTCGGACGCGGCCGCGTCCACCACGACCCCCCGGTCCGACTCCAGTTCGGCGATACGGCGTTCCAGCTCGTCGGAGGGCGACAGCAGACCGCGCACCATCGCCCGGTCGACGTTGGCGAGGCCCCGCGCGATGAACGGCAGCACCGGCCACAGCACGAACAGCGACGTCAACGTGATGGTGAAGGTCAGCACCCCCCACGGCAGCCGGATGAAGTCGTACAGCACCGTCCGCCAGCCCACGGGGTCCTTCACCCCCAGCCACAGCTGGGCGAAGAAGCCGTTGCCGCCGTTCTTGGCGCGCCACGGGAGGGGGCTCGGCTCGTCCACCCGCACCCCGAGCAGCGCACGGGCCCGCGCCCGCTCCAGCTTGCCCAGCTGCCGCGCGCCCAGCAGACCCGCGGCGAGCAGCGGGAGCCCGATCACCGTGACCGTCAGCCAGAAGCCGGTGAAGAGCACGGTCACGACGTAGGTGAAGCCGAGAATCGACACCGGGAGGTTCGCCAGGAGATGCGCGATCTCCTTCCAGGTGTGCGCGTCGAAGGCGAAACGGGCCGGCGGCGGCCGGCCGTCGTCGGATCCGCCGTCTCTGCCGGTGGTCACGGCACGGCTCAGGGACGAGTGGCGTTCGGTCATATGGGCTAGCGTGCCGCCCCGGACCGCCGCGCGCCATGAGGCGGGCCGCCGCGGCTTACTGGGGAAAACCCCACCCTGGCCCTTCGGATGGCTTTCCTCGGGTGACGGGCTGCTTACCGTCCCTTTATCAGGGCCTAGACTCCCGTGCGTACAGATCGTCGAACAGTGGTGTGCAGCGTGACCACTGTGTTCAGCGTGCTCACAGGGAGTGAGGGGCGGACGTGCCGGAACCGACCGTCGTCGATGCAACCGTCGTCGATCCGACCGTCGTCGCGGCGGACTACTTCCAGTCGTACTCGGTCGTCGGACTGCTCGCCGTCGTCGGCGTGCTGTTCGTCGCGGTCGCCTTCGGCGCCGGCCGCCTGCTGCGACCCGTGGTGCCCACCCCCGAGAAGCTCCTGACGTACGAGTGCGGAGTCGACCCCGTCGGCGAGGGCTGGGCCCACACCCAGGTCCGCTACTACGTCTACGCCTTCCTCTACGTCATCTTCGCCGTCGACTCGATCTTCCTGTTCCCGTGGGCGACGGTCTTCGCGGCTCCCGGCTACGGCGCGACGACCCTCGTCGAGATGTTCATCTTCCTCGGCTTCCTCGCCGTGGGACTGCTGTACGCGTACAAGAAGGGTGTCCTGACATGGACGTGAACCCTGCGGTCGACTCCGCTGTCACGGAGCCCGTTCTGCTCCCGGAGCCGAAACGGCTGGGCGCCCTCGCCCGCCTCGCCCCCGAGCCGATGAAGGTGATCCTCAACTGGGGCCGCCGGTACTCCCTCTGGGTCTTCAACTTCGGTCTCGCCTGCTGCGCCATCGAGTTCATCGCCGCGTCGATGGCCCGCCACGACTTCATCCGCCTCGGCGTCATCCCGTTCGCCCCGGGCCCGCGCCAGGCCGACCTGATGGTCGTCTCCGGCACGGTCACGGACAAGATGGCACCCGCGGTGAAGCGCCTGTACGAACAGATGCCGGAGCCGAAGTACGTCATCTCCTTCGGCGCGTGCAGCAACTGCGGGGGCCCGTACTGGGACTCCTACTCCGTCACCAAGGGCGTCGACCAGATCATCCCCGTCGACGTCTACGTCCCCGGCTGCCCGCCCCGCCCCGAGGCCCTGCTCCAGGGCATCCTGAAGCTTCAGGAGAAGATCGCCCGGGAGTCGCTGGAGGAGCGGTACGGGCCGTCCGCTGCGCGTCCGTCGGCGGCTGCGCTGCAGAGCGGGTTGGTGAAGCCGCCTGCGCCTGCGCCGACGTCGACTTCGGCTTCGGCTTCGGGTGAGGGGGAGTCGCAGTGACCGCCGTCGGTTGGCTCCCCGCCCCCGCCGAGGAACTCTTCGGCCCGGAGGCCACCGCCGAGGAGTCGTACGAGGTCCTGACCGTGGACGTCCCGCCCACGAGCTGGCTCACGGCACTGCGCGTCGCCCGCGACGAACTGGGCTGCACCTACTTCGACTGGCTCAGCGCCGTCGACGAACCCGGCACCGGCTTCCGCGTGGCCGCCCACGTGGCAGCCCTCTCACCGGTACGACGCCTGCTCCTGCGCACGACGATCCCCCACGACACGCCGGTACTGGCCAGCGCCGTCGACATCTACGCGGGCGCCGCCTGGCACGAGCGCGAGACCCACGAAATGTTCGGCGTCACCTTCGAGGGCCATCCGTCCCTGGACCACCTCCTGCTGCCGGAAACCTTCGAGGGCCACCCCCTCCGCAAGGACTTCGTACTGGCCGCCCGCGTCGCCAAGGCCTGGCCCGGCGCCAAGGAACCGGGCGAGTCCGAGCACGGCGGCCCCAAGCGCCGCCAGATGCTCCCCCCAGGAGTCCCCGACCCGAACGAATGGGGCCCCCTCAAGGGCCAACTCCCCCCGGCCCCCACCCGCCCGACCCGCACACCCGGAGAACGCCCCACCCGCACCCCGGGAGAACGCCCACCCCGAGCCACAGGCGACCGCCCGGTGCGCCGGGCCCGCTCGGCGGCGGAGGGATCGGCGAGTCAGGCGGAGACGTCTGGTGCGGCGGGCGCGGCGGGTGCTGCGGGTGCGGCGGGTGCGGCTGGTCCGCGTCGGGCACGTTCGGCGGCGGAGGGGTCGGCGAGTCAGGCGGAGACGGCGGGTGCGGCAGGTGCGGCTGGTCCGCGTCGGGCACGTTCGGCGGCGGAGGGGTCGGCGAGTCAGGCGGAGACGTCTGGTGCGGCGGGCGCTGCGGGTGCGGCTGGTCCGCGTCCGGCACGTTCGGCGGCGGAGGGGGCGGCGAGTCAGGCGGAGACGTCTGGTGCGGCAGGTGCGGCAGGTGCGGCGGGCGCTGCGGGTGCTGCGGGTGCGGCGGGTGCGGCTGGTCCGCGTCGGGCACGTTCGGCGGCGGAGGGGTCGGCGAGTCAGGCGGAGACGTCTGGGAGCACGGCTGCGGCGGACGCGTCGGGAGCCGGTCCGCGTCTGACGGGTACAACTGCCGAGGGCTCCGCAAGTCAGGCGGAGGCCCCTACGGCGTCTGGTGCGGCTGGGGCTGCGGGGACCGGCCCAACCGGCCCAACCGGCCCACGCCGTGCGCGCACTGCGGCCGAGGGCTCGGCGAGCCAGACCGCGCCCGAGGCGACGGAGGATGCTGCGGCAACCTCGCCGACCGTGGTGCCTCGGCGCACACGTACTGCTGCGCAGGGTTCGGCCAGCCAGACGGGACCAGAAGCTGACGGCACCGAGGCCGGTGCCGGTTCGGCAGCGCCGGCCGGCGGCGCGCCCGAGTCGGAGGCTCCGGCAACGCCCCCGGCGCCTGACGCGCCCACACCTGCGTCCAACGCCTCCGCGTCTGATGCGCCCACAGCACAGCCTCCGGGAGCGGCGCCGGGCGGTGCCTTGACCGGGCCCCGTCGGGCACGTACCGCCTCGGGCGGTTCCGCGAGTCAGAGGCCCACCGCGACCGGCTCCGAGCCGTCGACCGACGAGGCGAGCCCGAGCCCCGCCCCGCCGAAGCCTCCCGCGACTCCTCGCAGCCCGGACGCGCCATGGCACCACGCCCGACCGGCCTTCGACGACCCGGAACCGAAGCGGCCTCCCACACCCGAGGACACCGGACCTTCCGGACCCCCCGGACCCTCCGAGCGTCCTGAGGAGCCCGGGGTGCGCAAGACCACCGCGAAGCCCCGGGCTACTGAAGGCCCCGAGGTACGGGATGAAGGCGCCGAGGTACGGGAAGAGCCGTCGCCTTCCGGGGAGCCGGCCTCCGAGGAGTCCAAGGCCCCCGAGCGGTCCCAGACTCGGTCCCGGACCTCCGACGTTCCTGAGGACTCCCAGAACCCTGACCGCTCCGAAGACACCGGCCCGAGCTCCGGCAACCCGACCCCGGACAAGCCCTCCACCCCCGAACCCCCCACCCCCGACAAGCCCGCAGGAGGCCCGCAGTGAATGACGCTCTCGACGTCGCCCTGCGACTCCTGATCGTCTTCGTCGTCTTCCTCACCTTCCCCCTGATCATCGGTCAGACCGAGCACAAGGTGATGGCCCACATGCAGGGCCGCCTGGGCCCGATGTACGCCGGCGGCTTCCACGGCTGGGCCCAACTCGTCGCGGACGGCGTGAAGTTCGCTCAGAAGGAAGATGTCGTACCGGCGGGCGCGGACCGCCGTGTCTTCCAACTCGCCCCCGCCGTCGCCCTCCTGCCCTACCTCCTCGTCCTCCTCGCCATCCCGATCGGCCCCGGTGAGGGCGCTGTCGGCGAGGTCATCGACGCGGGCGTGTTCTTCGTACTCGCCGTGATGGGCGTGGGCGTCCTCGGCTCCCTCATGGCCGGCTGGGCCTCCGCCAACAAGTTCTCCCTCCTCGGCGGCCTGCGCACCGCCGCACAGCTCCTCGCCTACGAACTCCCGATGTTGCTCACCGCCGCCTCGGTGGCGATGGCGGCCGGAACCGTCTCCCTTCCCGGCATCCTCGACGCCTTCGAGTGGTGGTGGCTGCCCTGGCAGATCGTCGGTGCGATCGTCTTCTTCGTCGCAGGCCTCGCCGAACTCCAGCGGCCTCCCTTCGACATGCCGGTCGCCGACTCGGAGATCATCTTCGGCGCCTACACCGAGTACACCGGCCTGCGTTTCGCCCTGTTCCTCCTCGCCGAGTACGCCGGAATCGTCGTTCTGAGCGGACTGACCACCGTCCTCTTCCTGGGTGGCTGGCACGGTCCCTGGGGCGCCGACGGCCTCGGCTGGGTCTGGACCCTCCTCAAGACTGCCGCGCTCGCCTTCGTCGTCATCTGGCTCCGCGTGACCTACCCCCGCCTGCGCGAGGACCAGCTCCAGAAACTTTCCTGGACCCTTCTCGTCCCCCTCTCTCTCGCCCAGATCGCCCTCACCGGCATCGTCAAGGTGGTGATCCAGTAACCATGGCCCCCATTCCTGGCTCGGGTCTGGCCAAGGGCCTGGCCGTCACCCTGCGCACGATGACGAAGAAGACCGTCACCGAGCAGTACCCTGACGCCCAGCCCGACCTCCCACCCCGCACTCGCGGGGTCATCGGCCTGTTCGAGGAGAACTGCACGGTCTGCATGCTGTGCGCCCGTGAGTGCCCCGACTGGTGCATCTACATCGACTCCCACAAGGAGACGGTCCCGGCTGCGGCCCCCGGTGGGCGCGAACGCAGCCGTAACGTCCTCGACCGCTTCGCCATCGACTTCTCCCTCTGCATGTACTGCGGTATCTGCATCGAGGTGTGTCCTTTCGACGCCCTGTTCTGGTCCCCGGAGTTCGAGTACGCCGAGACCGACATCCGCGAGCTCACCCACGAGCGGGACAAGCTCCGAGAGTGGATGTGGACCGTCCCGGCCCCACCGGCCCTCGACCCCGGCGCCGAGGAACCGAAGGAGATCGTCACCGCCCGCAAGACCGCCGAGAAGCTGGCGGCGGCCCAGGCCGAGCCGACCACTCCGGCCGATCCCCAGGGGGAAGAGTCGTGACCCTCGCTCAGGAGGCGCACGGCTTCCTCTCCCCGACCGGTGTCGAGATCGCCTTCCTCCTCGTCGGCCTGCTCACCTTCGGCGCCGCGATCGTCACCGTCACCACCAAGCAGCTGGTGCACGCCGCCCTGTGGCTGGTGGTGGCCCTCGGTGGCCTCGCCGTCGAATACCTCCTGCTCACCGCCGAGTTCATCGCCTGGGTTCAGGTCCTCATCTATGTGGGCTCCGTCGTCGTCCTCCTTCTGTTCGGTCTGATGCTCACCAGGGCCCCCATCGGCCGATCCCCGGACGCCGACTCCGGCAACCGTTGGGCCGCCCTCGTCGTGGCCCTCGCCGCGGCGGCCGCTTTGGTCTGGGTGGTCGTCGACGCCTTCCGCACCACCTGGGTCGACCTGGACGGTCCCGCCGCCGGATCCACCGAGGTCACCGGCGCGAGCCTCTTCCAGAACTGGGTCCTCCCTTTCGAGGCTCTCTCCGTCCTGCTCCTCGCTGCACTGGTCGGCGCGATCGTCCTGTCCCGCAAGGCGAAGGCGGAGTCGAGCTCTCCCCCTGTGAACTCCCGAGCTGCGACCGGTGGTTCCCCATCCGTCCCGGATTCCCGCAATCACCGGATCGGGCGAAATGAGCCGGTCGCGGGAACCAAGTCAGCCAAGGGAACCGCGTCCGCCAAGGCAACCGAGTCCGCCGAGCAGGAAGGCGCCCGCTGATGCACCTCGCCTATCCCGCCGTACTCTCCGCTCTCCTCTTCTGCACCGGCCTCTACGGCGTCCTCGCCCGCCGCAACGCGATCCTCGTCCTGATGTCGGTCGAGCTGATGCTCAACGCCGTCAACCTGAACCTGGTCGCCTTCGACGTCTGGCTCAGCAGGACCGCCGAGGAGACCCTGCACTCCGGCCAGGCCCTCACCTTGTTCACCATCGCCATCGCCGCCGCCGAGATCGGCATCGGCCTCGCGATCGTCCTCGCCGTCCACCGCAACCGCGGTACCGCCGACATCGACAAACTCCGCGACTCGGCCGAGGGCCACAACCCTGACGACCTCGACGACCGCGATGACTCCGACACCGAAGCCCGTCCGGCCGAGCAGGCCGCACGATCCGGGCGGACCGGGAAGGCTGAGGCCACCGCGTGACCACGACCACCCTCGCCGTCCTCGTCCCCCTCCTTCCCTTCCTGGGTGCCGCGGTCGGTCTGCTCCTGGGCCGCACGGCCCCCGGCTTCGTCCGCCCGCTCGCCGTTGTGCCTCCCCTGGCAGCCCTCGCGCTCGCCGCGGTGGTCGCCGTACGCCAGGGCGGCGACCAGGTGGTTGACGCCGCCACCGAACTCACCCCCACCGGTTCAATCCCGATCGAACTCGCCCTGCACATCGACGGCTTCGCCGCCCTCGTCGCCGTCCTCGTCGCCTTCGTCGCCACATGCGTGCAGATCTACTCGACGGGCTACCTGCGCGACGACCCGCGCTACCCCTCGTACGCCGCTCTCGTCTCCCTCTTCACCTCCGCGATGCTGCTCGTCGTCTACTCAGGCGACCTGATCGTGCTGCTGGTCGGCTGGGAGATCATGGGCATCTGCTCGTACTTCCTGGTCGGCCACTACTGGGAGACCCCGGAGGCCCGCGCCGCCTCCCTCAAGGCCTTCCTGGTGACCAAGCTCGGTGACGTCCCCTTCCTGATCGGCCTGTTCGCGCTGGCCACCGACGCAGGCTCCTTCCAGATCACGAAGGTCCTCGACGCCGTCGCGCACGGCGGACTCGACCATCCGACCCTGATCGCCCTGCTCCTCCTCGCGGGTGTGGCCGGCAAGTCGGCGCAGTTCCCCCTGCACACCTGGCTCCCCGACGCGATGGCCGGCCCCACGCCCGTCTCCGCGCTGATCCACGCCGCGACGATGGTCGCCGCCGGTGTCTACTTCATCGCCCGTCTCCTCCCGGTCTTCGAGGCCTCCCAGGCCGCGATGGTGGTCCTCGCCGTCATGGCGGCCGTCACGATGCTCGGCTCCGGTCTCGCCGCGCTCGCCCAGGACGACATCAAGCGCGTCCTCGCCTACTCGACGATCGGGCAGCTGGGCTACATGACCGGTGCCCTCGCCGTGGGCGACCGTGGTGCCGCGGTCTTCCACCTGCTGTCCCACGGCGCCTTCAAGGCGCTGCTGTTCCTCGCGGCAGGCGTGATCATCCACGCCGCCGGCACCAACTCACTGGCCGCGATGTCCCGCATGAAGGACCTGCGGGCCCGCGTCCCGGACGCCTTCTGGACGATGACCGTGGCGCTCCTCGCGCTCGCCGCGATCCCGCCCTTCAGCGGTTTCTTCTCCAAGGAGTCCGTCCTCGGTGCCGCCGAGCACGTCGCCACCGGCCACACCGAACACGCTCCCGGTGCCGCGGGCTGGATCACCCTGGTCGCCGGGCTCCTCACGGCCGTACTCACCGCCGCGTACGCGACCCGCCTGTGGCTGCTGGCCTTCAACGGACGCGGTACCGAGGCCCCCGATCACGGCCGTCAGCCGCTGACGATGAACGTGGTCCTGTGGGTCCTCGCGGCCCCTTCCCTCGCCCTCGGCGCGTTCGCCTACCGTGTGCTGCCCGACTGGTTCGACGGCCGTGACCTCACCCCGACCCTCACCACGTCCGTCGTCGGTACGGGCGCGGCCCTGGTCGGTGGCATCGTCACCTACGCGGCCTGGCGGCACACCAGCACGGTCGCGGCCCGCGTCCCGCTCGGCGCGGTCGCCGCCCACCCCGAGGGCGACGCCGGCCTCGTCGAGGCCGAGGCGATCGCCACCCACGAGCCGGCCTACGGAGACGTGGCCTACACGCCCGACCCCGCGGACCCCGGACGGCTGCTGCTCGGGCCCCTGCACCGCCACGCTGCCGTCGGCTTCCACCTGGACGCCCTGTACACGGCCATCTTCGTCCGCCCGGTCCAAGCCGGAGCCACCCTCGTCCGGTTCCTGGACCGCGAGGTCGTCGAGACCTACGTCCGCGGCGCGGGAGCACTGCCCCGCTGGCTCGGCAGCGCCGTACGACGCGCCCAGACCGGCAATCTCCAGACCTATGTGAGCGCGCTGCTCGCCGGCACCGTCGTCCTCGCGGTCGCCGTCGTCCTCGTCGCCACGGGAGCGTGAGCAGGCGTGATCGATATCAACGAGTCCGTGATGCAGTTCCTTCTGGCGTTCGTCGTGGCCGGCCCGCTCCTCGGTGCCGTCACGGCTCTGCTGCCCGCCCCGCCCGGGCTGAAGGGAAAGTCGCCCGACCAGGCCGTACTGCGGCACGGCGTGACCGTCACCGGCGTGATCCTCATCGCCGCGATCGTCCTCGCACTCGGCTTCGACCACGACCACCCGTCGAAGATGCAGGCCACGACCGACATCAGCTGGATCCCCGCACTCGACGTGCGCATCCACCTCGGCATCGACGGCATCTCCCTCCCCCTTCTGGTCCTGACCGCGCTGCTGACCTTCCTCTGCGCGCTCTACTCCTACTTCAAGATGCCTTCGGGCCCGTCCCCGAAGGCCTTCGTCGCGCTGCTGCTCGTCCTGGAGTCCGGCACCCTCGCGACCTTCGCCGTCCTCGATCTGCTGCTGTTCTTCCTCGCGTTCGAGACGGTGCTCATCCCGATGTACTTCCTCATCGCCCGCTGGGGCGGCGCGGACCGCCAGGCCGCCGCCTGGCGCTTCATCCTCTCCACACTGCTCGGCTCGGTCGTCATGCTGCTCGGCCTGCTCCTGATCGGGATCAAGGCGGGCACATTCGACATGGTGGCACTCGCCACTGACAACGGCCGGTCGCTGACCACATCCGTGCAGGTCATCGCCGTTCTGGCGATCGGGATCGGGCTCGCGGTCAAGACCCCGATGTGGCCCCTGCACAGCTGGCTGCCCGACGCCCACACCGCCGCGCCGACCGTCGGCTCGGTTCTGCTGGCCGGCGTCCTGCTGAAGATGGGTACGTACGGGTTCGTCCGGATTCTGCTGCCGATCGCGCCCGACGGCTTCCGTGACTTCGCGCCCTGTCTCGCCGCCTTCGCCGTGGTCGGGATCATCTACGGATCACTGGCCTGCCTCGCCCTCGCCAAGCGGGGCGCGAAGGGCGACCTCAAACGCCTCATCGCCTACTCCTCCGTCGGCCACATGGGCTTCGTCCTGCTCGGCATCGCCACCATGACCCCGACAGGCGTGAACGGCGCCCTGTTCGCCAACATCGCCCACGGCCTCATCACCGGCCTCCTGTTCTTCCTGGTCGGCGCCCTGAAGGACCGCACCGGCACCACCGACCTCGACACCCTGGCCGAGGAGACCGGCGCCGCCCTGTACGGCAAGGCCCCCCGCCTCGGCGGCCTGCTGGCCTTCGGCGCGGTCGCCTCGCTCGGCCTGCCCGGCCTCGCCGGATTCTGGGGCGAGATGCTGTCACTCTTCGGAGCCTTCAATCCCGCGGACGGCCTCAGCCGCCCCGCCTTCCTCACCTTCATGGCGATCGGCGCGTTCGGCACCCTCCTGACGGCCGCGTACATGCTGGTCGTGGTCCGTCGTGTCTGCATGGGCGCCCTGCCCCAGGACGCCCCACGACTTGCCGACGTCCACGCGTACGAGTTCGCGGCCTGGACGCCCCTCGTCGCCCTCACCGTCGTGGCGGGCCTGTGGCCGAAGGCCCTCCTCGGCCTCACCGACCCGGCCGTCCAGCAGCTCCTCGCAGGAGGCAACCGATGAGCACCCTGGCCGCCATGGCCCAGCCCCTGGCTTCGTCGGCCCAGCCGCTGACCGCGACGGCCGCGAACCTCGTCCAGTCCGTCGACTGGCTCGCCATCGCCCCGCCGACCGTCGCGGCGATCGTCGGACTCGTCGTCCTCGTCGCCGACCTGTTCGTCGGTGAGCAAAAGAAGGCCGTGCTCGGGTGGGTCTCGGTCGCGGGCCTCGCCGCCTCCGCGCTCCTGCTGCTGCCCCTCCTGGACGGCGACCGCAGCACGTTCTGCCTGACCGGCGACGACGGCGTCTGCAGCTACACGGCCGACCGCTTCACGCTCGTCATCCAGTTCCTGGTGCTCGGCGGTGCCCTCCTGGCCGCCCTCCTGTCGGTCACCACCCTCAAGGACGCCGACAAGAGACTCCCCGAAGGGGAGTACTGGTTCCTGCTGCTCTCCTCAGCCGCCGGCGCCGCCCTCCTGCCGGCCTCCCGCGACCTGGCCACCCTGATCGTCGCCCTCGAAGTCGCCTCCCTGCCCGCCTTCGCCCTCGTCGGCATCCGGCACGGCGACCGGAAGTCCTCCGAGGCAGCACTGAAGTTCTTCCTGTCCTCGGTCACCGCCACCGCGGTCAGCCTCATGGGCGTCAGCTTCGTGTACGCCTCCACGGGCACCCTCTACCTCACCCAGGTCGCCGACCGCATCCAGCACGTCGACGGACAGCTCCACACCCTCGCCCAGACCGGCGTCGTCCTCACCCTCGTCGGCTTCGCCTTCAAGACCGCCGCCGTGCCCTTCCACTTCTGGGTGCCCGACACCTACGTGGGCGCGCCTCTCCCGATCGCCGCCTACTTGTCTGTCGTCGGCAAGGCGGTCGGCTTCTCCGGCCTGATCCTCGTCACCGTCGTCGCCCTGCCGTCCTACGCCGACGTCTGGGGCCCGGCGCTCGCCGCGCTGGCCGCCCTCACCATGACCGTCGGCAACGTCGGAGCCCTACGACAGCAGGCCACGCGCGCGTACAGCGCCGTACGGCTGCTCGCCTGGTCCTCCGTCGGCCAGGCCGGCTACCTCCTCGTCCCCATCGCCGCCGCCGCGTACTCCGACGACGCCGAGCGGTCCGTCGGCTCCACCGTCGCCTACGCCCTCATGTACGCCGCCGTGAACCTCGGCGCCTTCGCGGTGGCCGCGCTCGTGGGCCGTACGAAGGCCGCGAACCGCCTCACCGACTACCGGGGCCTCTACGCGACCAACCCGCTCGCCGCGCTCCTGCTGGCCTTCTTCCTGCTGTGCCTGGCCGGGCTGCCACCGGGCATCATCGGTCTGTTCGCCAAGGTCACCGTCTTCTCGGCGGCCGTGGACGCGGGCCTGGGCTGGCTCGCCGTGGTCATGGCCGTCAACGTCGTGATCGCGCTGTTCTACTACCTCCAGTGGACGACGCTGCTGTTCCGGGCTCCGGAGGGCGAAACCGCCGCGCACCGTGTCCCCGCACCCCTCACAGCCGCGCTCGCCCTGACCGGCGTCCTCGGCGTCGCCCTCTCGGGCGCGCCCCAACTGGTGCTGCGCTTCGCCGACACCGGCCTCTTCTGAACCAGCCCTCCCGAACCCCTGAACCGCCCCTCCCGAACCCCTGAACCGCCCCTCCTGGACCATCACCCGGACGGCCGACCTGGGCCTCCGTGCGCACAAGGGAACTAGTGGCCGCCGCCTGGCGTTGAGCAAGACGGGAAGGTCCACTGGACGTGACACCACGGACCGGTGGCATCGGAAGACATCGGAGACCAGCAAGCAAAGGGTTCCCCTGCTGCACCACTTGGAGGGCGTACCGTGCACCGCCGGCACAACGGGCTCAGGACCGCAGTCCTCCTCGGGGGACTGTCCGCACTCATCATCGTCATCGGCAGCTTCTTCGGCCGCATGGGGTTGGTCGTGGCCGTCCTGATCGCGCTGGGCACCAACGCGTACGCGTACTGGAACAGCGACAAGCTGGCTCTACGCGCGATGCGCGCCCGCCCGGTGAGCGAGTTCGAGGCGCCTGCCCTGTACCGCATGGTCCGCGAACTCTCCACCCAGGCCCGTCAGCCCATGCCGCGCCTGTACATCTCGCCGACCGAGGCACCCAACGCCTTCGCGACCGGCCGCAATCCGCGCAACGCCGCCGTGTGCTGCACCGACGGCATCCTGCGCATGCTGGACGAGCGCGAACTGCGCGGCGTCATCGGCCATGAGCTCAGCCATGTCTACAACCGAGACATCCTGATCTCGTCGGTCGCCGGCGCCCTCGCCTCCGTGATCATGTTCCTGGTCAACTTCGCGTGGCTGATCCCGATCGGCCGCTCCGACGACGACGACGGCCCAGGCCTCCTCGGCATGTTGATGATCATGATCCTCGGGCCGCTGGCGGCCAGCCTCATCCAGCTGGCCATCAGCCGCTCCAGGGAGTACGAGGCGGACGCGTCCGGAGCCCAGCTCACCGGCGACCCCCTCGCGCTCGCCAGCGCCCTCCGCAAGCTCGAAACGGGCACCAAGCAGCTGCCGTTGCCCCCCGAGCCGCGCCTCGAGACCGCGAGTCACATGATGATCGCGAACCCTTTTCGCCCTGGCCAGGGACTGTCCAAGATGTTCTCGACACACCCGCCGATGGCGGAACGCATCGCCCGGCTCGAGAAGATGGCAGGTCGACCCCAGTGAAAACGATCCTGAACGTCATTTGGCTCGTCCTGAGCGGCCTTTGGCTGTTCCTCGCGTACCTGGCCGCGGGCGTGCTTCTGTGCATCACCATCATCGGCATCCCGTTCGGCCTGGCGGCTTTCCGTATCGGCGTCTACGCCCTGTGGCCCTTCGGATACACCACGGTCGAGCGCCGCGACGCGGGCGCGCCCTCCTGCGTCGGCAACGTCCTGTGGCTGGTCCTCGCCGGCTGGTGGCTGGCCCTGGGCCACATCGCCACGGGCCTCGTCCTCTGCCTCACGATCATCGGCATCCCGTTCGGGATCGCGAACTTCAAGCTCATCCCCGTGTCGCTGTTCCCCCTGGGCCGCGAAATCGTTCCCACGGACGAGCCGTTCGCGGCCCGCTGACGGATGGGCCGTTCGCGGCCCGCTGACGGATGGGCCGTTCGCGACGGGATGACGGATGGGCCGTTCGCGCGGGATGACGGACGGGCCGGGAGAGTGGGAGCGGTCACCCGCAGATGTCCCGGCCTCGCCCGCAGCACTCCCCACCGTCCACCGGCCGTCGAGGTACTCCTCGCCCTTCTCACCGAGGGCGATCGCGTCGACGGCCACCTAGCCTGAACCGGGATGGCGGCCCCGAAGTTTTCCACAACCAGCGGGTTGTCCACAGGCCTGCCCGGCTGTCAGTGCCGCCCTGCATCATGAATGCATGACCGAGAGCGAGCAGTTGCTGGCACGGGTGGCGGAAAAGGCCCGCAACACCCATCCGTGGGGCTGGACTTCCCTGCCCGAGCCGGTGGACACGACCACACTGGCCCGCGCCGAAGCCGCGTTGGGCTTCCGCCTGCCCCCGCTGCTCGCCGACCTGTACCTGCGGATAGGAGACGGTGGATTCGGCCCGGAGTACGGCCTGTTGCCCCTACTCGACAGCGCTCCGGCCGGCGAGCCCGCAGCGGTCGTGCAATACCTGGCCAACCGCAAGAGCGGTCGCAAGGACCCCGACTGGCCCTGGCCCGAGGGCGTCCTGCCGATCTCCCACTGGGGCTGTGCGATGTACGCGTGCGTGGACTGCCACAGCCCGCAAGCCTCCGTCCTGCTCTTCGAGCCGAACGCCGGAGACTGCGACCACTCCTGGTTCGTGGACGCTCCCGCCCTCACGGAATGGCTGCAAGCCTGGGTCGAGGGCACGGGCTGGTACGAGGAGATGAACGAGGAGCTGGAGATGACTCCTTGGACGGAGTTCCCGATACGCACGGCACCGCCGACGAGCGCGACCTGACGTTCCTCAGGGGCGCCCGTCCGCAGATCTACCGCCCCGCCCACCACATCCGTACGCCGTACGCCACCACCCCGACCACCAGCACCCCCGCGCCCACGACCACCGAGACCCCGGGCAGCGCGAACGCGAGCACCACACACCCGAGCAGCCCCACCACCGGCACCACACGGGCAGTGGGAGCCGCACCGAGTGTCCAGGCCGACGCATTGGCCACCGCGTAGTAGGCGAGCACACCGAAGGAGGAGAAACCGATCGCGCCCCGTACGTCCACCGTGGCGGCGAGGACCGCGACCACCGCACCCACGGCCAGCTCGGCCCGGTGCGGCACTTGGAAACGGGGATGCACGGCGGACAGCGCGCCCGGCAGATGCCGGTCCCGGGCCATCGCCAGCGTCGTTCGTGAGACGCCCAGAATCAGAGCGAGCAGCGAGCCGAGCGCGGCCACGGCTGCACCCACCCGTACCAGCGGCACGAGCCCCGGCACCCCTGCCGCCCGCACGGCCTCGGCCAGCGGCGCGTCCGCGCGGCCCAGAGCATCAGCGCCCAGCACGGAAAGGACAGCCACCGCCACACCCGCGTACACCACCAGCGCGATGCCCAGGGCCAGGGGGATCGCGCGGGGGATGGTGCGCGCGGGGTCCCGCACCTCCTCACCGAGGGTCGCGATACGCGCGTACCCCGCGAACGCGAAGAACAGCAGACCGGCGGCCTGCAGCACCCCGCCCATACCGCCGGAGACACCGGCGTTCAGCCGCCCGGCCTCCGAGGCCCCGGCCCCCAGACACACGACCACCACGGAAGCGAGGACAGCGAGGACCACCGCCACGATCGCCCGGGTCAGCCAGGCGGACTTCTGGATCCCCCCGTAGTTCACAGCGGTCAGCGCCACCACGGCCGCGACGGCCACGGCATGCGCCTGCTCAGGCCACACGTACGCCCCCACCGTCAGCGCCATCGCCGCACAGGAGGCCGTCTTTCCGACCACGAACGACCAGCCCGCGAGATAACCCCAGAACGGTCCGAGCCGCTCCCGCCCGTACACATAGGTGCCGCCGGAGGCGGGGTACAGGGCGGCCAGCCGCGCCGAGGACGTGGCGTTGCAGTAGGCGACCAAGGCGGCGAGCGCGAGCCCGAGCAGCAGTCCCGATCCGGCGGCGCGCGCGGCCGGCCCGAGGGCGGCGAAGATCCCCGCGCCGATCATCGAGCCGAGTCCGATGACGACGGCGTCCCCTACTCCCAGCGTGCGCCGCAGTTCGGCACCGGAATGCGTCATGAGCCGCACCCTACTGAGCGCGTGCAACCGCGGGACACGGCCCTGACGTCCTCTTCAGCAACAAGACGCGAACACCGCTCGACGAACACCGCACAGGCCCGACGAGCACGACGTACTCCCCATGAGCACGCGCTCGCCCGGTCTGCCGGGACGTAGATCACAGTCCTCCGACAGTGCGGGCACAGCACGGAAGGGCAGGTTCAGGGCATGAGCATCATCGGCTGGATCATCCTGGGGCTGTTGGCCGGAGCCATCGCCAAGTTCCTGCTGCCGGGCCGTGACCCGGGCGGCCTGATCGGGACGACTCTCATAGGCATCGCGGGTGCCTTCATCGGCGGCTGGATATCGGCCCGTTGGCTTGACCACCCGGTCTCCAAGAACTTCTACGACGGGCCCACCTGGGCCGCCGCGATCGGCGGCTCCCTCGTGCTCCTGATCGCCTACCGTCTCCTGTTCGGCAACTCGCGCGACTGACCTCCGAACCGCAGCCAGCAGGCGAGAAGGGTGGGCACCGGCCAGGTGCCCACCCTTCCTCGTGGATCGGTGCCGATCGGTGAGTCAGCAGCTCACCGGTAGTTCACGAACTGGATCGCGAAGTCGAAGTCCTTGCCCTTCAACAGGGCGATGACGGACTGCAGGTCGTCACGGCTCTTCGAGCTGACCCGCAGCTCGTCGCCCTGGACCTGGGCCTTCACGCCCTTCGGGCCCTCGTCACGAATGATCTTCGCGACCTTCTTGGCGTTGTCCTGGGAGATGCCCTCTTCGATCGTCGCGAAGATCTTGTACTCCTTGCCGGAGAGCTGCGGCTCGCCCGCGTCGAGTGCCTTCAGCGAGATCCCACGCTTGATCAGCTTGGACTGGAAGACGTCGAGGACGGCATTGACCCGGTCCTCGGAGTTCGCCTCCATCAGGATCTTGTCACCGGACCACGAGATCGAGGCACCCACGCCCTTGAAGTCGTAGCGCTGGGAGATCTCCTTGGCGGCCTGGTTGAGGGCGTTGTCGACCTCCTGCCGCTCGACCTTCGAGACGATGTCGAAACTGGAGTCGGCCATGTCCTGTGGCTCCTTGTATCGGGGTGCGTGTCGGCGTGCGTACGGATGCGTATCGGCGACGTGGGGCGGGCGCCGAGCCCGGCGCGAACCCGGGCCGCATCCGCCCAAGCCTAGTCACCCCATGCCGTTCGGGCGCAGATCAATCGGGTGGCGAAGCACCCCTCGGCATCGGGTATTGTTTACGTCGTTGCCACGGAGCACCGCCGAAAGTCGGTTCGAAGGGCAGCAACCCCGGCGGTGTGCCCGAGCGGCCAAAGGGAGCAGACTGTAAATCTGCCGGCTCAGCCTTCCCAGGTTCGAATCCTGGCGCCGCCACGCTGAGAAAGACCCCCTCCGAACTGCGGAAACGCAGAGCGGAGGGGGTCTTTGCGTATCCGAACAGCGCTGGTCAAACGAAGCTCGAAAAGGGCTGTTTGTCTCGCGCTGTCTCAGGTGATTCCCAAGCCTGATCAGCGCGTGTCCCCCAGGCGTCCCCCGGGGGGACGGCCGTCTCCGTCCCATTCCCGCAGGCCAGCCTCGATCTGACGGTTCGCGCGGTCCTGCGCCTGCGCCAACACCTTCGCGTAGACGCGCAGCAGTACGGCTACCGAGTGTCCGGCTCGGCGCGCAACCTCCATGGGGTCGACTCCGCTGAAGAGCCAGAAGGAGACGCCAGCGCATCGGAGGTCGTACGGCCTACGAGCGAGGGGCGACGCCTCCTCATCCACGGTCAGCACCGCTATGCGTGCGCCAGCCCAGACCTCGCCGTAACCAGTGTCCTGAATCACACCTCCCCTGCTCGTGCGGAACAGGCGACCGTCGGGTGCGGTGCCGTAGCGGGCGATGTGTTGGCGGAGCATCGCAACGAAGTGCGGAGGCACGGGCACCACACGTGAATCTCGCGCTGCCCGTGCTTTCAGGTGGCGATCCTGGTGGGCTCGGCCGTCGTCGGTCCAGTCGCGGCCGGCATGGACGATGCCGCCTCGAAGAGTGAGCTTCCCCCACCCGCTCTCCGGCAAATGGCATTGGGCTGCCGTTAGACCTACCGCTTCAGCGGGCCGCATGGCCGCGTAATACAGGCAGCCGAAGAAAGCTTCGAGGTGGGCCCCGCGCTCGCCCTGTCCCCGTACGCCTTCGAGCAGGGCACGGACCTGACGGGGATTGGCGACGCTCGCCGGATCCACCTCTTCGGCGGACTTCGGAGCTGACCACTTCACTGTCGCCAGCGGGTTCACGGGAACACTGAAGTATCGACGCTCGACGGCGAGACCCAGAACGTCGCTGAGGCAGGCTCGCTTGCGCCGGGCCGTTCGCCCGGCAGCGAGGGAGCCGTCGAGCAGCGTCGACACAGCGTCGAGCGCCAAACGGAGCGTGGCAGGATCTTCGAGGTCTGAGACAGGGAGGGAATTCTTCTCAAGCCAGTGCAACGCGCTCACGACGTCATCGGGATGATCCTGGTCCCAACGGCTCTTGTTGTAGGCCCAGCCGTACAACGCCTTGCGTAGTACGCGGAGTGGCGGTTGCCCGACGGTGGTCTTCACGAGGGCGGGCGTGATGGTCGCCAGAGCATCGGCATCGTTGCGGCGTGACTTGGCGGGGAGCCGGTCCCATCTACGCTCCACGTACGCGCGGGTGTGCTCGTACCACGTCACGGAGCCGTTCCGGGCCCGCAGTTCGGAGGCAGGGAGCCCCGTCTCCACATCGAACTGCTCGCCCTTACGCAGAGCGCTCATCAGCTCAGAACGGCGACCGTCAGCCTGCGCTTTGACCGTGTAGCTCTTGGAGTGCTTCTGAGTTGCGACAAGCCAGCGAACGCGGTACGGCTTCGGGCGATCACGGCGAGTTTCGATGCTGTAGATGCGAACGTCGTACGTTAGGGGCATGGCTCTCCGGGGATGAAAGAGCCCGCCCCAGGTGGGGCGGGCTCGAAATGACCAAAGTCGTCAGACGGCGGTTTCCTCGCAGCTCTCCCACCAGGCGTCGAGGTCGGCGCGGCTGACGCGGACCTGTCCGTTGGGGAGTTTGCGGATTCGGGGCGCGTGGCCGCGGGCGCGCATGCGGTAGAAGGCGGCGCGGCTCATGCCGATCTCTGCGAGGACTTCGGGGAGCTTGAGCATCTGAGGGCGTGCCACAGCCGACTCCTTCGAGGTTCTGGTCATGTCTGGGCTTGCACCTGTCCGAGGTTCGGATTTCTGCGTCACCGCGTCACCTGCGTCATTCAGGTCGCTGACCTGCGGTTATCGGTGACGGAGCGCGGTGGGGCTGCGTCACCGCCGCGTCACCTGCGTCACCGGGGGGTGACGCAGGTGACGCACGATGACGCAGAGGGTTGGGCTCTGCGTCACCGCCTTCTCTGCTGGTCAGGGGCCGTTTTCCGGCGTGGGTGACGCAGGTGACGCAGTGTTCCCCTACTTAGGAAAAGGAGGGGGGTGGTGTCTGTTGTTGTGCGCGGCTCAGAGAGCGAAGAAGGAGCCGCTGCGCGGCACGTCCTTCGGGCGGTGCTGCGCACCGAACAGCAAGAGGAGCACCCCTCTCCGCGTCGTGCCGGGTGCTCTTCTTGCTGTTGTGCGGTGGCCTCCGCTCAGAACGCCGTTTCCTGTTGCGGCCCGGGTGCGGGTGCGGGTTCGGTGAGTTCGATGTAGCGGGCCGTTTTGGTGCGTCCCCAGTCGACGACCAGGCCGCGGGCGGCGAGGGTGGGCTGAAGGCGCTTGAGCCGGTCGGAGAGGACTTTGCCGGTGGTCGGCCAGCCCTTGGGCAGGGGGCGGCAGTCCTCGCCGCTGTAGAGCCGGGTGAGCAGGTGCAGCCACTCCGCGGACGACATCCGCTCCTGCGCCCCGGGCTCCATGCCGGCCGCGTACTGAAGCACGGTCTGCGCGAGCAGGTCGCCCTCGATGACGTCGTCGTTGAGGTCGTCCAGCCCGGCCCGGTAGGCCGCCAGCGCCCCAAGACCCATGGCCTCGTCGAGCTGAGCGCACAGGTGGGCGAAGTCCGCCATCCGCAGGTCGGTCGGTGTTTCAGCGGTGGCGGCGCGGACCTTGACGGTCAAATCCAGCAGGGAGCCGAGCATGACGGGCAGGGCTTCCGCGTACTCCGTCCACAGCTCCGCTTCGGTGCGCCGCACCTGCGGGCGTTCCAAGCGGAGCGGCAGCAGTCGCTCGGCGAGGTCGGGGCGGATGACGCCGACGTCGATGCCGGTCAGGAGCAGGGGGCGGCGGTAGCGGGCGCGGAAGACGTCGCCGTCGGTGAACAGGGCGCGCTTGACGCTCTCGGCTCCGGTGACGATGCAGCACATGGCATCCGACAGGTCCGGGGTCATGTGGGAGAGGTTGTCCAGCGCCGTGACCCATCCCGCGGCCACGGCCGCGATCAGGTTGTCCTCGTCCTTCGGGGCCCGGCGCAGGTCACCCGTCATGCCCTCGATGAGCCGGATCAGCATCCGCCCGCCGGTGGACTTGCCCGCGCCCTGGGGGCCGGTGAGGAAGGGGGCGGGGACGGGCACGGAGGGTTCCAGGCAACCGACCAGCCAGGCCATGGCCAGGCACTCCGTCTCGGCATTGGCGAAGTTGCACAGCCTGAACAGCAGGTCGATGCCCTTGCCGTTGGTGTCCTTGACGGGCAGGGGCAGTTCGCCGGTGAGCTGGGTGCGCCGCCAGCACACCTCTGCCGGGTCGGGGACGGTGATGTCCCAGCCGGTGGGGTGGATGCGCACGGACTGGCCGTCGTTGCGGCCCAGGTCCAGCCAGGTGGCCCCGTCCCAGCCGGGGGCGACGCGGATGTGGACGGGCTGGACCTGCTCGGTGAGGGCGAGTGCTTCGATCAAGTCGAGTGCCTCCTTCATCGCGGTGCCGTTGAACGTGCCGAGTCCGTCTCTGAACAGGCCGACCATGAGTTCCTGTCGGTGGCTTCCGGTGGTGCCCTGGGAGCGGATCGGGCGGGCCACGGGGTGGCCCTTGCGCTGTGCGTAGACGGTGCCGTCCGCGGTGCGGAAGTAGCGGAAGCGCTCTTGCGCGTAGTCCGCGATGACCTTCCGGGCCGGGTTCTTGTCGTCGTCGTTGTCCATGCTCAGAGCCCCAACGTGGTGCGGGCGTTGGTCCACGCGTCGGTGCAGTGCCGCGGCGTCTCGCCCTTGTCCTGAGCGGCGGTGAACAGGCGGGCGATGTGATCCTCGGTGAGGCAGCCGCACCGGCCGTGCGTCGAGAGCACGGCCAGGAACGTCCGGTAGACCGTGTGGTGAATCGTGCTTCGGGCCTCGGTGATGCGCTGCTCCGCCATGGCGATCCCGCGTTCGAGGTAGGCGGGGGTGCGGTGGCGGCATTCCCCGCCCCCGGCCGGCGCCGGAACCCTGACGGGTACGGGGGTGGCGGGCTTGGCTGCGGTGAGCGCGCGCACGACGTCGGGCAGCGCGGCCATGGTGCCGGTGCCGGGCCCGAGCCAGCGGGCGTAGGCCATGGTGGACTTGATGTCCACGCCGGGCCGCACGCCGTTGGCTGACGCCATCGTCCCGCGGTAGAGCCAGTGCTCGCCGCGGGTCGTGGGCACGGTCCGGGTGGCGGGCAGGGTCTCGCGGGCCCACGCGATGGCGTCGGCGTTGTCGCAGTCCACGACTGTCAGGCCGGCGCCGCCGGGGTGGTAGGCGACCGCCGCGGCGCCTTGCCATGCGCTCGCCCATGCCGGCGAGTTGATGACGCTGGTGTCGGTGGTGGCGGCGGCCCAGCCGTGGCAGGGGGCGGGGCAGGTGCAGGGGCCGGGGGTCTTCATGTTCGGCCGGCCGCCGCACGAGGTGTACAGGCATGCGGGGCAGTTGGCGAAGGGCACCTTGCCCTTGCGCAGCGGCAGGACCGGCAGCCCTTCGGCTGCGAGCTGGAGGGCGGTGCGCAGGTGGTTGCTCACGCCGCCACCCCCAGGCCGGGGGCGAGCAGGGGCAGGGCGGCGTTGCCGATGTAGCGGGCGTAGGCGGGCGGGATGCACTCGCGGATGCCGTCCCGGTTCATCCACTCCACTCCGATGACGCGCCGGGCCAGGGGAACTCCGGAGAAGTTGCCGACGAACTGCCCGTAGTACCCGGGCGGGACGGGGCGGCCCATCTTGGCCTGCGGAACCGTGTGGACCGGGTGAGCAGGCTGCGGGAGGGTGAAGCCGCCGCCGGTCTCGAAGAACCGGTGCCGGTACGACTGGACGCCGAACATGGGCCCGCACAGCATCACGGGCCTGCGGAGCTTGGGCACCGCGCCGCCCACGTTCTCCAGCACCCACGGCCGACCGGTGCTCTCCAGCGCGGTACGGGTTGGGGCGATCAGGTCCGGATGGTCATTGCCGTGGAGGCGCTGGCAGTCGGTGTCGTGCTGGCAGGGCGGGGAGGCGTGGACGAAGTCGAACGCCGCTCCGTGTTCGAGGACGAACGCGATCGCATCCGCCTGCACGAACCGGAACGGGTAGCGCGGCTGCGGGTCCTTGTCGACGCCGGTCACGTCGAACCCGGCGTCGGCGTAGCCCTTGGCCGCGCCGCCCTGCTTGCAGTACAGGTCCAGCAAGCGCAGGCGTCGGCCGTGCACTCGCCGGATGTCGGTGGATTGCGTCATGCTGGGAGACCTCCAACAGGTCTGTTGAGGGCTGGTTGGGCAAGGGCGACCCCGATTCATTGGCGTGAGGGGGGTCGCCCTTGGCGTAGCTACTTCTTCGAAAAGACCTTGAGCGTGATGCCGCCCGCTCCGATCGGCCCTGCGGCGCCGGCGATGACGGTGGCGGTGTGGGCGGCGACGTCCATGAGCCAGCACAGGGCGGCGACCACTCCCCAGGTGCCGAGTGCGGCGGCCCCGGCGATCGCGAACGGGATGAGCAGGCGCTGCCACGGGAAGCTGGCCGGGGTGGTGTCGTGGACGACGAACACGACCGGCTGTCCGGTCGCCTGTGCGCGCTGGTAGAGGTCGGCGGGGACGTGCGGGGCCATCTGGCCGGGCGGGGTGTGCTGGCTCATTCCTGGCTCCCTCGGGGTGTGCCGCGGGCCCGCGCCAGCAGGTGGCGCGGGCCCGTGCGGATGGGTGGTGTGCTTGTCGCGTTGCTTGTCGCCTGTCTTGTCGTGCGGCTTGTCGTCTGGCTTGTCGCTTGTCTTGTCTTGTCGCTTGTCGCCTCCCAGGTCACAAGCCGTTTCCGGGCCTCCAGAGCCCTGGTAGCGGTATCGGGAGACGTGCGCGCGACAAGCGACAAGTGATCAGTCGTCGGCGATGTGGGAGCGGTGGACGTAGCGGGCTTTGGTGCCCTCCCCGACGCGGACGGCTGTGCCGTCCTGCACCCACGTTTTCAGCCAGCCCACGACCGTCTGACGAGTCGTGCCGTAGGCATCCGCGAGCGCGCGGGCGATCGCGGACGCTCCGGTGCCGTCGGGCCCGGCGGCGATCAGCGCGGCGAGCGCGGCCTGTTGCGCGGGGCTGTCCTCCTGCTCGTCCCGCAGCGCCGACAGATTCAGCCCGGCCGGCCGCTCCGCCCCGGCGTCCACGCCGGGGGTCTGGGGTTCGGGTGCAGTGGCGAACTGGGCGTCGATCTCCTCGCGGAACCGGCGCGCCAGCTCCTCCTCCGGAGACTCTGCTCGCGGGCTCAGAGCTGACAGACGCAGTCCCGTTCCCGCCCCGCCCGCGGGCACGTCGTCGGCGCCGTCCGGTACGACCTGGTCGCGCATCCACGCGGTCCGCTCGGCATCCCAACGCCGTGCGTAGGCGGGTCCAGCGGCCTTGGCGGAGACGTCGTCGAGGGTGGGGTGGCGGTCGGAGGTGGCGGCGGTGATGTCGCGGATCTGGTTCGGGAGGATCCGCCACGTCTTGAACAGCGCGGCCGGTGACTCCGGGGTGCCCATGAACCCGGCGCCCTTGTGCGGGGCTTGGTCCACGCGCAGGCCGCGGCTGCCGGGGAACATCTTGCTTAGGTCCATGCCTTCGGTCTCGCCGCCTGTGAGGGCGACGCGGACCTTGGCTTCCCGGCGGATCATCAGGTTGCTCAGCACGCTGCCGGTCGCCCCGAGTGCGGTGAGCACGGTGCGCACGCCCATGGCGCGGGCGATCCGGATGACTTCGAGGATCTTCTCCCCGAGCTTGCGCACCTGCCGGTCGGGGCTGGCCAGGATCTCCGCGCCCTCATCGATCACGAGCATGATCTGAGGAATCCTTGCACCGATCGGCAGCAGATCCGTGTTGGCCTTGGACAGCAGGTCCTGGTAGCCCATCTTGCGCTGCTTGGCCACGCGCACGGCCGCATCCAGCATGGTCATGGCCTCGTCGAACGTCCCGGCGAGCCAGTCGATGCCGGGCCGTACGGGCTTTCCGTCCTCCCGCACCAGTTCACCGTTCAGCGCGGGCAGCACCCACGGCAGGCCGGCCGACCCGGCGTTCAGGTCGATCACCCACGTCAGGACGTCCTCAGCACGCGCGAACCCGGCCAGGATCGCGTGCACCATGTTCGTCTTGCCCGAACCGGTCGGCCCGACGATCAGCGCGCACTGCTCACGCAGGTACGCGAGGATCTGCGACGCGTTCGTCCGGTAACCCCACGGGATGCCGGTGTGCAATGACAGCGGGCCGTAGTCGGCGGGGTAGGTGCGCTCCTGTTCCAGGACGTTGACGGTGGTCACGTCGATGATGACGCGGCCCTGGTGGATGCCGGGGGAGGCGGTGGCGGTGCAGCCGTGCGGCAGTCGCGCGTCCGCGGACAGCCGCGGCGACTCGGCAGCAATCTTGTTCCAGGTCGCACCCCCGGGCGGGAGTTCGGCATCGATGGAGAACCCGGCCCCGGTCTCCCACATCTCCACCCCCAGCACCCGCACGGTCATGGAGCACACCCGCTGGATACGCTCCGCCCACTCCGCGGCGATCGCCCGGCGTTCCGCGGACAACTCCGCGGCGACCTGCCGCTGTTCGGCGGCAAGGGCTTCCTCCTCACGCGCCTCCTCGAACAGGGCGGCGGAGCGGGCGGCGGCGCCGATGCCGACGCCGATGGTGGCCAGCGAGCCGAGCGCGGCCCAGGTGAGCGGGCCGTGCGTCATCGCCCACGTGGTCCAGCCCGCCCCGACCAGCCAGGAGGCGGCGCGGGTGGCCAGGGTGCAGCCGGCGTTGCGTACCCGCAGGCCCACGACGGTGTGGCCCAGGGCGCCGGCGGCGCCGACCGCGAGGGCCCAGCCGGGGGGCATGGCGGTGGCGGCGCCGGTGGTGGCGACGGCGAAGGCTCCGGTGGTCGCGGACAGGGCGCCGGTCACGGGTCCGTGACCGGCCGCCCAGTCCAACACCGGGCCACTGCTGTTGTGTTTGGCGGTGGCGGTGCTGCTCATCTCAGACGTTCCAGCCCTTCTCGGCCTCGGTGCCGTTGCGGGGGTCCTCGTGGCGGGCGATGTCCTGCTCGTGCACCCGGCGGAAGATCGCGGGGAGTTCCTCGGCGCCCGCGGCGGCCTTGCGGAGCAGGTCGTAGATGTCGTTGAAGCCGTTGGCGACTTCCTTCTCCAGCGGGAACTCGCTGTCGGAGCGCTCCGCGAGGATCTGCATCACGTGGGCGACCATGTTCAGCGCCTCGGGCAGACCTTCGACCATGGCGAGGATCTCCATGCAGCCGTCCGGCTCGTAGAGCATCGCGGCGGCCTGCATCTCGGTGGCGTGGTCCTCGAACTTGAAACCGGAACTGGACACGTGCTCTCCCTCACTGCTCTGGGGAATCGTGCTGGTGGGAACCGTGGCCGGGGGGCGTTCGACACCGTCCGCGATCCCTTCCGTGCCGTCCTTGACGGCTTCCGCATCCGCGGCGGCCTCCTGCTCGCGCAGGGTTTCGCGGGCGGTCTCGTCGCGCGCGGCGCGCTGCTCGCCCGCGCTCTGCACCATGCGCCGGTACAGGCGCCGGCCGGGGTGGATCAGGGCGGGGATGTTGAGCTTGCGGCCGATCCAGGTGGACAGGCAGCCCAGGACACCGACCGGCAGAGCGAGGAGCGCGGCGAGCAGGCGCCGCCCGTGGAAGCGGGCCGCGGACTTGCGCAGCGCCTTACGCGCCGCCGCACGGGCCGGGGCTTTGCGGATGTTGGAACGCTGTCCGGCGACAGCAGCGCCGGTCTTCGCGTCCCGCTTGGTGCGCTGCTTGGCAATCGCCGCATCCCGCGCGGACCGCGCCTTCCTGGCCGCGCCACCCATCAGGCGGCCCGCCAGACCAGCGCGCTTGCCCAACTGGGACTTGCCGGCAGCGGCCTTGGCGTTGCGGCGGGCGTCGGCGACCGCGCGGCGCGCGCTGGTGGTCTGCGCCCGCTGTCCGGCCCGTGACCCGGCCGCGGCCTTCTGCGCGGCCCGCAGTGCCTTGACCTGCCCAGCCCGGCCCGCAGCCGCACCCGCGGTGCGCGCTGCGGAGTGCTTGGACGGGCCATGACTGTTCTTGCCGAGGCTCTTTCCTCCGGTCGCGCTGCCGGTGGTGCGGCGGTGCTGGCCGGGCACCTTGCCCACCCCGCCACCCGAGCGACCGGCACGCGAACCTGCCGAACGGCTTCCAGAGCTGCGGCGGGTGCCCGCTCCGCTGCTGCGCAGACCAGCACTGCGGGCGGCGGAACGGCCGGCAGCGCGGGCCGCGGAACGGCGCGCCTCGCGGCGGGAGTTGGGTTTGCGGGAGCGGGTGGCGGCGACCGTGCCGAGGACCACCATGCCGGTGGCGGCGACCGCAGCGGCGATCGGTCCGCCGGCCAGGGAGGCGGCGGCGACCGCTCCCACCGTGCTGTTCGCCCCGGACAGGGCGAGCGGGACGATCGGCCAGCCGCCGGGCGTGTGCTCCACCTCCTCCTGCGCCTTGGCGGGCGAGGTGTCGGGGGGCGGGGGCGGTGCGGTCGGAGCCGGGGCCACTACCGGCTCGGTGCTGAGTTCCGTCATGCTGTGAGCACTCCTTCAGGGGAGTAGGGCCCGGCCGAAGCTGTAGGAGGCATGCGGCCGGGCCTGCTGAATTCGGGGGTTGCGGTAGGTCAGAGGGTGCGGTGCGGGTGCTGGGCGGCGATCTCCTGCCACTTGCGGCTCTCCGCGGCGTCCGTGTGGGCGAGGCTGACGCGGAAGTCGCAGCCGGGCTGCGTGCAGCGGTGCGTGGTCGTCGACCACGCGGCGATCACGCGGAACAGCAGGCTGGAGAAGGTGGCCAGGCAGGACAGGCAGCAGGCCAGCAGCAGCGCGAGCGGCACGCCGTAGCCGGACAGCCGCACGCCGATCGCGACGGTCAGAGCCGTACTGGCAGCGACGGCTGCCGACACCGCGAGGCGTCGGCGGCGGATGGATGAGTTGTTCACCAGGGAAGTTCCCTTCCAGACAGCAGGATTCGGGATGGTGTGCGGGGTTCAGCTCGCCGGGTCTGCTCCGGGTCTGCGGATGTGCCGCTCGCCGGGGCTCACCGGGTCTGCTTCACTGGTGTCCGACTGCTTCCGGCAGTCGCAACGAGGGCCAGCCCACTAGACCTGGGCTGGTCCTCATTGATGTGTGCCGGACGCTGGATCAGGGTTGTGCGTCCTCCGCGTCGATCAGGGCGGCATACGCCTTGCGGACCCGCTCCTCCTTCGCCACGAACCCGGCCGCGCGGTAAGCGGCCAGCGCCTTGCGGTACGACAGCGGGGGGTTGTCCGAGTGGCGCAGCCACCGCAGCACGACCGTGAGCTGTTCCTCGCTCAGCGGCTCACCCGGCTCAGGGGTGTCGACGCCAGCCACGGCCGCCACCTGCACGAGAGCTGACCAGTCGAGCGGGGTGTGTCCCTCGCCCTGCGAGGGGGGCAGTTCCGGAGTGGGGGACACGTGGCTGACCTGGGGGGACACAGGGGACACACCCGGGGACACGCCCCCGTTGGACCACTGGCCCAGCACCCGGGCGAGATCCTCGTCCGAGAACAGCGCCGGCACCGCGTCCGGGACGTCGGCTGCCGGGTGGTCGGCGGTGAGCTTGGTCAGCTTCTCGGCTGCCTCGTGACGCACCTTCTGCGCCTTGCCGCGGGCCCTGTGCTCCTCGCGCTCAAGGACGGCCGCGGTGGTCTGCCGGTCGGTCTTGGCCCGGGTGACCACACGGCCGATCGCCACCTGGTCCCGCGTCGCGCTGCGCACCGCATCGATCTGCGCCTGCGCCGCGGGCGAGATCCGGGTGGCCTCCCGCTCCACCGCCATGATCAGCGTTGCCTTGGCGGCAGCGGGCACCACGGCGCCGATGGCGGCGACGACGGCGGTGGCGGAGAGCAGGCCGTGGGTGAACAGCACCCCGACCGACGTGACCAGGAAAAGCCATCCCAGCGCGGTGGGCAGCGTCGCGTTGGAGCCCTGGCGGCGGTGCGCGGTCTCCATGGCCAGCGCGTACAGCCACACCGCGTCGTAGATCCCGGCCACGGTGTAGGCGAGCGGTGCCGGGGCCTGGTGGGCGAGGATCTCGCCGACCGCGTAGACCGTCCAGCCCAGGGACAGGCCGGTCAGCCCGGCCGGCAGACTCCAGTGCGCCAACCTGCGCAGCACGGTCTGTACTTCCTTCCAGTTCATGTGATCACTCCTGCTTCTCGTCGTCGGGGTAGGCGCAAGGGACGCAGACCCCAAGGGATGAGGGGATGACGTATCCGGCGTCCAGGCGGCACTGCGGGCAGGTGCGGCGCGCTCGCATCGCGCACGCCAGGGCCCGCCGCTTGGCCGGGGTCATCGGCCGGACCGGCAGCGCCTTGTCGAGCCGGTAGAGGTAGGCGATCAGCGGTCCGCGCCGGTAGCGGGGCCGGAGTATCTGGCCGGCGATCGGCTGGCCGCCGGGGCGCAGGCCGCGGGCCCGTAACTGCCGTCTGGTCTCCAGTCCGTCGGGCGCGTACCGCCACGGCCAGGTGGGGATGCCGAGGCGGGCGCCGTTGGGGTCGTAGCACTTGCCCCAGGTGACGGACATCAGGTCGCCGCCCCGGCCGGTTGCGGGGCGGTGATGGTGCCGTAGCCGACCAGGTCCACGACCGTGCCCGCGTGGTCGGCGCTTGCGGTCAGGACGCGGGTGTGGCCGTTGCTCTGCTCGCGGTGGACCACGGCCTCCGACGGGATACCCAGGGCCTCGCGCCATGCCTCGAAGCCAGACAGGTCGTCGTGGAACGACAGCTCCAACCGGTCCGGGTAGATGGTCGACACCGCCACGGCCGGCGCCGACAGGTGCCCGAAGTCCGCAGCCAGCAGGCGCAGCGCCTGCAGCGGCACGGCCAGGTCATCCAGCGTCAGACTCTCGCTCATGCCGCGACTCCCCGACGCGCCGTA
The DNA here is from genome assembly GCF_040607335.1 of Streptomyces sp. NPDC005303. NCBI lineage: Bacteria > Bacillati > Actinomycetota > Actinomycetes > Kitasatosporales > Streptomycetaceae > Streptomyces > Streptomyces sp. NPDC005303. The sequence goes on from NZ_JBEXGM010000001.1 coordinate 225,760, forward strand.
CGGCGGCGGGCGAGGCGGGGCAGCGGGACGACGTTGAACAGGTCCGGATTCTCGTCGACTACCCGCGCGGCCAGCCGGATCAGGTCGTCGGGCAGGCTGCCGTACTCGGGATCCGCCAGGATGTCGCGGCCCGCGTCGAGGCGGGCCGCGCGCTCCATCTCGCTCTCGCCGTTGACTCCGAGCCAGAGTTCGGCGGGAGTGCCGAGGGCGAGTTCGACGAAGTCCATTGGGGTGTCGGCCCGGTGGCCGCCGACGTAACTGTGCATGGGAACTCCCATGTCGAAGGGACGGAGAAAGCCGGAAGCCACGAGCGCGCCCGCCAGAGGGCGCCGGCTGGTCCGGGAAATACGGCGCCGCCGCGTGATGCGGCGGGCCGGAGTGCTCCTGCCGGGAGTCGAACCCGGCCGGAGCCGTCAGTGCGGTTGGGATGTTCAGTAGGGGTGCGGGCCGCGCGGACGCGGCGGCAGCGGATCCTTCGTCTTCTCGTGCTCGCCGTCGGCCATCAACGGCCGCCCCGAGCACGGGTGTTGTCTTCGCTGCGCTTGTTCGCCTCGCCTGCCTTACGGGACACTTCGTCCCGTTCCGTGTCTGTCAGACTGGTGACCACAGGTGCCTCCACATCAGGTGCCTGCTCGCGGTCCCTCGGGTCGCACCCCGGGGGACCGCTCAGGGCCGGACTTTCCGGCTCCCCCCGCCTCGCCCGTGCAGCCGGCGCACCAGGTGCGGGCCGGATGGGCGAGGAGAGGCAACCGGCCGCAGCGCAAGTCGCTGCGATGCCAGGAAGAGGCGGACCGGGAGGGCTTCAGGCGCTGCCGGCCGGTCCACCCGGCAGGGCCCATGTTTGTCGTCGACTCACGCCGACCTCCCGCAGGTAGCAGGGATACGGCTTCGCCGGCGCTCCGTTGCTTCGGGGCACCGGTCCCGAGCCGGGGATCGGGCGCGTCATCGTCACTGCTCTGACGCCAGCAGGGCGGCATGCATCGGGTGGCACCCCGAAGGGATGTGCTCCAGAGCTGATGCAGGTGGCTGTGCCGCCGACGACTTCACCCGGTCGTCTCGGGGGCGGTCTTCTCATCCCGCCACGTGCGTTGGGGCCCGCTGTACTTCCCCACACCCGAGATCGGGTGGCGCCTGCCAGGCGCGTAGGGGGAGAGCTTCGTTCATCACGGCGGTTTGCCACCCGGACCCTCGCCCTAGGCACCTGCCGTGACCGCCGCTCTCGCGTCAGCCCCGCACGATCACTCTCCAGTTCTCAAGCAACGCCCGTCGAGCCCTGAGGCGATGTCTCACCTTGGCTCAACCTCATACACTAGGTTGCACCTAGTGCATGAGGTTGTCAACCGCTCCTGGCTCACGCTCTTTTCGTGTGCTGCACTAGCTGTAGTTAGTGCAGTAGGTAGAGGTAGAGAGGTGCTGGCATGGCGGATTTGCAGGAGGGGCCGGCCTACAAGCGGCTTGCCGACGAACTACGTGCCCAGATCGCAGGTGGACAACTTGCGGTCGGAGAGGCGCTTCCGTCTGCGTCGCAACTCGTCAAGGCTCATGGCGTATCCACCACTGTTGTTCGAGATGCGATCAGGATCCTCAGAGAAGAAGGGCTGGTGTATGGGCAACCGGGCAAGGCTGTCTTCGTTCGCGCTACGCCCGATGAGTCGGCCTCTGAGCGCCTGACTCTTGATGAGCTGACGGAAGGTTTTCAGCAGATTCAGGAGCAACTCGAAAGGTTGGAGCCAGGGGCCGGGCGCGATGCCGTTGAGGAGTTGCGAGTCGAGATCACTGATCTTCGGCGGTCAGTGGCCGTTCTTCAGGCACAGTTGATCGAACTGTACGGGCGCGTCGGTCAGCCGTATCCGCGTGACAAGGCGCCCTTGAAGAGCGACGGCGGGTCAGGTCGCCTCCGTAGGGCGGCTGGCAGCTAGACCACGGTTGAGGGGGACAAGGTGAACAAGGGCAACTCGGGCAAAGTAGTGTCTCTGCACGATAGAGCCTCATATCGGCCAGACCTTGGGGAGTTGGCGCGCAATCAACTGGCTGCCGCTCGCAACGCTCAGGGGCTCAGCCATGGTGAGTTCGCCGAATTGTTGTCGAGCATGCTCGACTGGAGTGTGAGCCCCGAAGCTCTGGAGTCATGGGAGACGACGGCCACGCCACCGGGTGATGTCCTGGTTGCTGCGGAGTTGATGGTGCGACGGGCAGCTCCCGGGCTTGTCGACGGCGAGCCGCGTGATGCCTTGACCCAGATAGTCGGCGACCAGTTCGCTGATCTGGCCGGTGTATACGCAAGCCGTTCAGAGTTTCAGGCGAAGGTGTCCGCTTCAGATCTATTCGATGAGGCTAAGGACATTCGCATTGCGGGCCTTTCCTTGAACCTCCTGTGCCAGTCATACTCCGAAGCCAAGCTGACACAGCTCATCGAGAATGGTACGAGGCTCACTGCACTGTTTCTCAAGCCGTATGGCCACTTCGTCAAGGAACGGGAAAGGGAAGAGGGCTACCCCGAGGGGCGTCTGTCCGCGCTTACGGCGCTGAACCTGACCATCCTGCAAGAACGGGTCGCTGGCCGGATCGGTCCTGAGGCGGCCGACCGCATCAGAGTCGGGGTCTACGACGAACCCATCCGGTTCAACATCACCCTGATCGACGGGCAACTATGCGTTGCTCAGCCCTACCTACCTCAGACTCGGGGCGTCGACTCGCCGACGTTCCTGATCCGCAAGCGCCGGCTAGCCGGCGGGCTATACCCGACTTTCGAGCAGATCTTCGACACGTTGTGGGAAAGGCGGGAACAGGATGGCTGACCTGGCGCCACTGTTGAACATCGCCGCGGCGGCCCTTGACCATGCGTCCTCACTGGTTACGGAGATGGCAGTGGGGTCGGTCCGATCCAAGGGGGATCGGGATATGGTCTCAGAGATTGACCTAGCGGTAGAGGAACGGGTCCGCGAATTCCTGCGGAAGGAGACGCCAGAGATTGGATTCCTGGGCGAGGAGAGCGGTGGTACTGGGATTGAAGGTCCGCTCACCTGGGCTCTGGATCCCGTCGATGGAACCGCAAATCTCGTCAACGGGCTGCCGCTGTGCGCAGTTTCCCTGGGTCTGGTGGAGGACAACCGTGCGGTTCTCGGAGCCATCGATCTGCCTTTCATGGGGCAACGGTTCCGAGGGGCTAAGGGTCACGGCGCCTACGCAAACGAAGAGCTCATTCGACCGAGCCAGAGGACGGCTCTGAACGAGGCCATCGTCGCGATCGGCGACTATGCCGTCGGTGTCCGAGCCAATGAGCGAAACGTTCGCCGCCTCGCTCTAACGCGGATGCTCGCCGAACAGGTCCTGCGTGTCCGCATGCTTGGCTCAGCCGCCATTGACCTCATCTGGGTCGCATCCGGCAAGCTCGACGCGAGCATCGCCCTCAGCAACCATCCCTGGGATATGGCTGCCGGCGTCGCCATTGCCAGGGAGGCTGGCGCCGCCGTAATGGACCTGGACGGCTCGCCGCACAGCTTGCGGTCGACCGCCACCATCGCTGTGGCGCCGGGACTGCGTGGCACCCTGCTGCAGATGCTCGACAAACTGTAGAGATGAACGAGGGGCCCGGTCTGTTGGACCGGGCCCCTCGTGGTGCTGCTTAGGCGTTGCTCCACGCTTCGAGGAACCGCTTGCGGTCGTCCTCTGTCTCCTCCGCCCGACGACAGGCAGGCGACGTGCTTGGTGTTCAACGCTGAAAGACCTCAGTCACCCCACGGAGTTGGACTTGTAGGCTCCGGGCGTGGCCCCTCCCCCTCCTCAATAGGGTTGCTCTCGCCCCCCTGCTCCGGTGAGGCGTTCGCGGGTAGGTGCAGCGACTGTTCGGACTCACCGAAGCGCGTCAAGAACGGCCTTACTTCCGAGAGCTTGTCAGACATAGCGCTCACCTCCTTCCTTCTACGCTACGCCTACATAGAGGTTCGCGCAGGCCGACGAGGAGTTCGGCAAGAGCACCGCTGACGTCTACCCCAGAGAGCAACTCAGCCCAAAGGAACTGGCCATTTCCATTGATCTCGAGAAATACATATTCCCCCTCCGGGGTGCGGATTAGATCAATGGCCCCGAAGTTCAAGCCGAGCCTATAAGTAATCTCTCTGCACTGGTCCTCCACGGACCGGGGAAGAACATAGGCGCTATAGGGTGTATTTTTCGTATCGTATCGCCTCCAGTCGAGTTCAGATACTGCCGAACACTGGCTCTCGATCTTTACGGCAAGCACATCGCGACCAACGACGTTGACTCTAATCTCGTAGTCCTTCGCAATTTCCTCCTGAAATGTTACCGGGCACACTTTGAGTGCGGATTCATCATGGATGTCGTTTGTAGTCACCCGATTGGTGAGGAAGCATGTGACCGCGCCGTCTTCTGCCTCCACCCACCCGGGTCCCGTAGGTTTCGCGACCACTCTGCCTCGGCACTCGCCATAGAAGGCGAGAACTTCTTGAGAGTCATTCGTAATTAATGTGCGCGGGATGCGGAGTCCGACCGCTGTGGCAATAGCGGCTTGCACCGTCTTGCGGGCCGCACCCTGAAGATTTTGAGGATCCGATACCCAAATGCACGGTTCCATAATTCCGCACAGGGCGCGCCAGAAGGTGTCCCATTCTGAGACAGCAAGGCGTCGATCTTGCTCCTTCATTCCAGAGAACTCAGGGAGGCGAGGTCTCCGATACCAAATGGAAGAGACATCTTCCAGCTTGACAGTAAGCCCTCCAAGTCGAATGCTTCCCCGGGCACTCGCCTGCTCGCTCGCCAATTTCACTGCAGCGAAAATCGAACTCCCCGATTCCTCAGGGTGGATGACAAAAGCCCGTCCGCCCAGCTTCTCGACTTTGCCTGCCACGACATGAGTCGTCTCGTCGCGGGGATTAGAAAAAATCAGGACCTGTGCAATTGGTTTCATTTTCATGCGTGTCCTTGCGTGTCTGGGAGGGGTAACACTCCCAGTACAAGTCCGATCCTCTTAGCTTTCCTCTCGCTAGAGCTGAACGGATGACCGCGCGTGCAGGACGGCCGTGATCTAACTCGACGGCTGGATCACCAAGGAGCGATGGAGGACGACGGAGCGGCGGTGCCGCCCGGCAACCCCGAGCGCCAGCCCCGATGCGCTGCGCCCGCAGGTGAAGGCGTGCTTGCTCGGCCCACTCGCCGGGGGACAGGGCCTGAAAGGTGGCAGGTCGCAGGTACTAGTGTTTCCCCCATGCGTCCCCCGACGACGGTAGTTGTAGAGAAACCCGCAGGTCGCAGACGGTGCGCGGAGCCCGCTGTAAATCTGCCGGCTCAGCCTTCCCAGGTTCGAATCCTGGCGCCGCCACGCTGAGAATGAGACCCCCTCCGAACTGCGGAAACGCAGGGCGGAGGGGGTCTTTTCGTGTTTCTGGTTGCGATGAGGAGCGGAAAGGGCCATGGTTCCGGCTGCGACACCGAGGGTGAGCCGGGTGACCGTGATCAGGCCACGTAGCCCAGCCAGTACGGCAGCCACCGGCGGCTGAGATCGATGAGACGGTGGGGTCGGTGCCTGCCCCCCGGCATGCCTGACGACGCTGCACGGCAGGGCCAGGAGCGTCACGGTGATGGCAGCACAGAAGGCCTCCTGGAGCACCTGGGCTTGGCTGGCGAAGGGTGTTCAGAAGGGCCGGCGGTTTCCGCGTCATCTTCCGGCCCGCCCCCGACGGCCGCCTGCCCGCCCCGGAGCCTCGCCGCCGTTGCTCGCGCCCCGCCTATACCCCGCCGCGGCGCCCGCCCCACTCCGTCCTCCCACGCCCCTACGGTGCAGCCGACCACTCCAGACGCTCAAGCCCCGCCGGTCCGGGGCACACTGACTGCATGTCCAGTCGTCGCAGGCTCTGCCCCGAATGCCGTCGCGAGATCGCCGTCGTCGCCGGCCGCTTCGCCCGGCACGACCCGCCCGGAGCGCGTGAGAGGGGGCAGCTGGTCTCCTGTCCGGGTTCCCGCAGGCAGGCGGAACTCGGAGCGGCGCAGCCGTCGTTGGACGGGTACGCGGTCTCCCTCCTACCCGGCCAGCTGCCCCTGTTCTGAAGAGCTGGGCGCAGCAACCCCGCCGGGCTCACCCGGCCGTAGGCCCTCCAGCCGTACGAGGGGATGCCCGGCTGCGAACCGCCGTGCCCAGTACGTCCGTACCGGCTCACGTCCGTGCAGCCGACCGCCGTCCAGCATGTTCGGCCAGTCCACGTCCGGGGCCGGCCGGCGGGTGAACGCGTCCCGCGGGCACCCTCAGTTGCCCGCCACCGACTTCACCGCCACCGACACCGGCGTGGAACCGCTCACCAGCTCCAGCGTCAGTCCGGCCGTCGCGGGGGTGTCCAGCAACTCCGCCAGTACGGCGGCCACGTCGTCGCGCGGGATCTGGCCGCGACCGGTGTGCGCCTCCAGGCGGACGAGGCCCTTGCCGGCGTCGTCCGTGAGCGCGCCGGGTCGCAGGATCGTCCAGTCCAGGGCGTCCAGGCCGGCCACATAGGCGTCGGCCTCGCCCTTGGCGCGTAGGTAGACGTCGAAGATCTCGTCGCCCTCGTGCCGCGGGTCCGCGCCCATCGAGGACACGATCACGAAGCGCCGTACGCCCGCCCGGACCGCCGCGTCGGCGAACAGCACCGCGGCGCCCTTGTCCACCGTGTCCTTGCGGGACGCGCCGCTGCCGGGGCCCGCGCCCGCCGCGAAGACCGCCGCGTCGGCGCCCCGCAGAGCCGCCGCGACCTCCTCGACCGAGGCCGACTCCAGGTCCAGCAGGACTGGTTCGGCACCGGCGTCCCGCAGGTCGTCGCCCTGTTCCGGACGGCGGATGATCCCCGCGACCTCGTTCCCACGCGCGGCGAGCAGTCGCTCCAGCCGCAGCGCGATCTGACCATGACCACCAGCGATGACAATACGCATGCCTTCGACCGTACGCCGGAACACCCGTGAACGCCGCGTCAGGGGAGTGCGCAGGGGACACAGGAGCCCCGCTCCCGCCTCCCTGATGACCCCGCCCCCTCGGCTCCCACCCCCTACGGCGCCCCGCCCCGCCCCTGCCGAGGCAGCCCCCACTCCCCGTTCGCCGCCGAGTTGCAGTACTCACGCACAGCGCTCGTCCGTGCCACCACGCGCCCCCCATGCACCACGATCCGGCTGTACGCCAGGGAGAGCGCGCCGGCCAGGCGGTCGCCGCGTACCGCGAGCAACTCGGCCGGAAAGCCTGCCTCCACGCGCACCTCGGGCAAACCGAGGACGGCTCGAGCCGACGTGCTCACCGCGTCGTAGGCGTCCTCCGGCCGCAGCCCGTACCGGGAGGCGAGCAGGTAGGCGGCCTCCAGGGGGTCCCCGCGGCCCACGGGGTTGGAGGCGTCCCGCAGCGCGCCGCTGCCGGCGGCCACCTGGACCCCGGCGGCGCGCAGGAGCCGTACCGGAGCCGTGCCCCGCCGGTCCACGCCCGCGCAGCCGCCCTGCGGCAGGCACACGACGGCGACTCCGGCCGCCGCGAGCTGGTCGGCGGTGCGGGAGACCACCTCCGCAGGAAGCCGGTCGAGGCCCGCGCACGGGCCGAGGGTCACGCCGGGCCGCACCCCCCCGGCCATGGCGGCGAGGCGGGCGAGCCGGGCCGGGTCGGTGGCGTCGGTGTGCAGATCGACGGGGCAGCCGTGCTCGGAAGCGACCTCCAGGACCGCCTCGGCGTAGCCGGTCGGGTCCGGGTCGGTGTCCGGGCAGCCGCCCACCACCGAGGCACCCATCTTCAGGGCGTCCCGCAACATGGCGAGCCCCTCCGTCCCTGCCACCCCGGTCAGCACCCTGGGCATCGCCACGGCCGTCAGCTCGGTGAGCCCGCGCAGCGACCGCCGTGCCTGGAGTACGGCGGCCAGCGCGCCCAGCCCTTGGACGTCACCCACGCGTACGTGTGCCCTGAGCGCGGTCGCCCCGTGCCCGAGCTGCAGCAGAGCGGCCTCCGTGGCCCGGCGCTGGACGTCCTGGGGGTCGGGGGAGACGGGGCCCTCGGCGTCGGCGGACAGCGCGGTGTCGCCGTGGGCGTGCGGCTCGGCCGGGGCAGGAAGGAGCAGGTATCCGTTGAGATCCACGCGCGCACCGCACGCGCGTGTGTCGCTCCCGGCCGGAGTCCCGGCCAGACTCCCGGCCGTACCGACCGCCTCGATGCGCCCGCCGCCCAGCCGTACGTCCACGGTTCTGCCGTCGGTGAGCCGCGCCCCGCACAACAGCAGACCGGCCCCATCGGACCGGCCCGACCACGCGGCACCCCACGAGGACGAGGAGTGGGGCGGCTGCGGCTGGCTGTCGGGCATCGCGCTCCAGGGGCTCGGGCTGCGGGGCCCCGAGCCGCCGGAACCGCGCAACAGGTCGCAAGATCACGCAGAGTGAGTCGAGCCTAGGGTGACGGCACGCCCGTGACGGGGAGGAGCGCAATAGTCGTACCGGCGTGGTCCTTCGTACGGAAGGGGCTGTCGAGGCCCCCGGGAACCCCGTGGATCAAGGCGCCCGGGGCCCCACGAAACGGATTTGGGCGAACGGCGGCGGAGCGTGTAATGTCTTCATCGCTCGCCCCAATAGCTCAGTCGGCAGAGCGTCTCCATGGTAAGGAGAAGGTCTACGGTTCGATTCCGTATTGGGGCTCTGGTGTGTGAGGTTCCCGTCGTGAGACGGGAACGGATCGCATCTCAGCGGTGTAGCTCAGTCGGTAGAGCAAGCGGCTCATAATCGCTGTGTCACCGGTTCAAGTCCGGTCACCGCTACAGACAGTAGCCGATTGTGGGGTCGGTCCTTCGATCGGCTACTCTTCTATGCGTTAATGTCCCATCCGTTCGTCAAGGAGCACTCCTGTGGCTGCCACCGACGTCCGCCCGAAGATCACGCTGGCCTGCGTGGAGTGCAAGGAGCGGAACTACATCACCAAGAAGAACCGGCGTAACAACCCGGACCGACTGGAGATGAAGAAGCACTGCCCGCGTTGCAACGCGCACACCGCGCACCGCGAAACGCGATAATTCAGGCTCGTACACGAGGCCGTCCCCGAGAGATCGGGGGCGGCCTCGCGTCGTTGAGAGACCCGATACGGTCAGTAAGACAGCGCAGAGCTACCAGGAGGTGCCGAGACCCATGGCGCTCGACCAGTCCTTCGTGGGGCGGACCTATCCGCCCACCGCCCCCTACGAGGTGGGCCGGGAGAAGATCCGTGAGTTCGCCGAGGCGGTGGGGGACACCAACCCCGCGTACACGGACCCGGAGGCCGCCAAGGCGCTCGGTCACCCCGACGTCGTCGCCCCGCCGACCTTCGTGTTCTCGATCACGTTCAAGGCCGCGGGACAGGTCGTGCAGGACCCGCAGCTCGGCCTGGACTACAGCCGCGTGGTGCATGGTGACCAGAAGTTCGCCTACGTCCGCCCCGTGCGCGCCGGTGACCGTCTGACCGTCACCTCCACCATCGAGGCGATCAAGTCCATGGCCGGCAACGACATCCTGGACATCCGCGGTGAGGTCCACGACGAGGCCGGCGAGCACGTCGTGACCGCCTGGACCAAGCTCGTCGCGCGCGCGGCCGAGGAGGCGTGAGAAAGAAGATGACGGCGAAGATCGCATACGGCGACGTCGAGGTCGGCACCGAGCTGCCGGCCGGGACCTTCCCCGTGACCCGCGCCACCCTCGTCCAGTACGCGGGTGCCTCCGGGGACTTCAACCCCATTCACTGGAACGAGAAGTTCGCCAAGGAGGTCGGACTGCCGGACGTCATCGCGCACGGCATGTTCACCATGGCCGAGGCGATCCGCGTGGTCACCGACTGGACCGGCGACCCGGGCGCGGTCGTCGAGTACGGCGTCCGCTTCACCAGGCCCGTCGTCGTCCCGAACGACGACCAGGGCGCCACGATCGAGGTCAGCGCCAAGGTCGCCGCCAAGCTCGACGACAACACGGTCCGCGTGGACCTCACGGCGACCAGCGCGGGGCAGAAGGTGCTGGGGATGTCACGGGCGGTCGTACGACTGGCCTGAGGGTCGGACACGGTTGTCGGTAAGGGGCGCTCTCCATGGTGGAGCGCCCCTTACCGGCGTCTTGGAGCGTTCTGGAACTCGCCTCTTGCAAAGTTAGTGATTGAGCACTAACTTAGTCGCATGGCCAGGATGAGTGCAGACGAGAGGCGCGAGAGCGTCATCCGTGCGGCGACCGCCGAGTTCGCCCGCGGTGGCTACCACGGCACGTCGACCGAGGCGATCGCCAAGCGCGTCGGGGTCTCTCAGCCGTATCTCTTCCGGCTCTTCCCGGGCAAGAAGGCGATCTTCCTGGCGACGGCGGAGCGCTGCGTGGAGGACACCATCCGCACCTTCGAGGACGCCTCCAAGGGGCTGAAGGGCGAAGAGGCCCTGCATGCCATGGCGGATGCGTACATGCGGGTCATCGTGGAGCGGCCCGAGTGGCTGATGATGCAGATGCAGATGTACGTCGCCGTGGCGGCCGCCGAGCAAGAAGGTGACAGCGAGTTCGGGGAGACGGTGCGCGCCGGCTGGATGCGGCTGTGGGACACCGTCCACCTGCCGCTCGGCGCCGACGTCAACGAGACCACGACCTTCCTGGCGCACGGAATGCTCATCAACTGCCTGGTGGCGATGGGCTTCCCGCCCGGGCACCGGGTCTGGGCGGGCATGGACCCGTCGGCAGGGAACACGGGCCGACCGGAGCACTGAGGCCTGCAGTGAACAAGGCGTCACCGGCGCCTTTTCATGATCGAGAAACTTAGTAATCAATAACTAATCACCGATCACACCCGCTGGGGGAGCGATGTCACAGCAAGGACAACCGCAAGTCGCACCGACCGCACGTCGCGGGGGAGCCGTCTGGGCCCTCGTCATCACCAGCGTCGCCGGATTCATGGCGGCCCTCGACAACCTCGTCGTCACCACGGCCCTGCCCTCCATCCGCGAGGACCTCGGCGGAGCGCTGCACGACCTCGAATGGACCGTCAGCGCCTACACGCTCACCTTCGCCGTCCTGCTGATGACCGGCGCGGCACTCGGAGACCGCTTCGGCCGCCGCCGCCTCTTCCTTGCCGGCCTCACGATCTTCACCGGCGCGTCGGCGGCCGCGGCCCTGGCCCCCGGCATCAACTCCCTCATCGCCGCCCGCGCGGTCCAGGGCGTGGGCGCGGCGATCATGATGCCCCTCACGCTCACCCTCCTCACGGCGGCCGTGCCCGCCGCCAGGCGCGGGATGGCGTACGGCATCTGGGGCGCCGTCAACGGACTCGCGGTCGCCTCCGGACCGCTGATCGGCGGCAGCCTCACCGAACACATCTCCTGGCAGTGGATCTTCTGGCTCAACGTCCCGCTCGGCGTGGCCCTGCTGCCGCTGGCCCGCCTGCGCCTCGCCGAGTCCCACGGCACCGGTGCGCGGCTCGACATCCCCGGCACACTGCTCGCCAGCGGCGGCCTCTTCGGCATCGTGTACGGCCTGGTCCGCGGCCCGTCCGACGGCTGGACCGACTCCGAGGTCCTGCTGGCGCTGTTCACGGGGGCCGCGCTGCTCGCCGCCTTCGTCATCTACAGCACCCGGGCCAAGAACCCGATGCTTCCCATGCGGCTGTTCCGCTCCCGGGCCTTCGCCGGCATCAACGCGGCGAGCCTGCTGATGTTCCTCGGGATGTTCGGCTCGATCTTCCTGCTCAGCCAGTACATGCAGGGCGTCCTCGGCTACTCGCCCACCGAGGCGGGCCTGCGGATGCTGCCCTGGACCGGCATGCCGATGCTCGTCGCGCCGATCGCCGGGATCCTCTCCGATCGCATAGGGGGCCGGCCGGTGGTGGCCGCGGGGCTCTTCTTCCAGGCGGCGGGTCTCGCGTACATGGCGTCCGTGGTCACGGTCGACGCGTCCTACGCCGCGCAGCTTCCCGGTCTCATCCTCAGCGGCATCGGCATGGCACTGTTCTTCGCCCCCGCGTCCAATCTGGTCATGTCGAGCGTGCGTCCCAAGGAACAGGGCATCGCGTCCGGGGCGAACAACGCGCTGCGTGAGGTGGGTGGGGCGCTGGGAATCGCCGTCATGGCCTCGATCTTCTCCTCGCAGGGCGGCTACGAGAGCGGGCAGTCCTTCGTCGACGGGCTGCAGCCGGCGCTGGTCACCGGGGCGGGGGTAGTGGCTCTCGCCGGGGTTGCGGCTCTGCTGATTCCGTCGCGGAAGCGGGTGGTGGGGGAGGAGTCGTCCGAGGAGGTGCGGGTGCTGGAGGCTGTGGCCGGCTGAGGGTTTGGCTGACGGTCCTGCCCGAGAGGGCGGGACCGTTTCGCTGTGCTTGGGTGGGGCGCCTGTGGGGGTGCCGGGTTCGGTTGTCGGGCGGGTGCGGGTGAGTGGGGGCTGG
>NZ_JBEXGM010000001.1:238225-238832 GCF_040607335.1 Streptomyces sp. NPDC005303
GTCGCGCAGTTCCCCGCGCCCCTGAGGAGTTGCAGTCACCCTCGCTGTGAGGGACCGCTTGTCACCTCACGCGCCACGACGGCCGTCAGGTGGGTGTGGGTTCGTTGTGGCTGGTCGCGCAGTTCCCCGCGCCCCTGAGGAGTTGCAGTCACCCTCGCTGTGAGGGACCGCTTGTCACCTCACGCGCCACGACGGCCGTCAGGTGGGTGCGGGTGCGTTGTGGCTGGTCGCGCAGTTCCCCGCGCCCCTAGGGGGTTGCAGTCACCTGCGCCCCGAGGGGCCGTTCGCCACCTCACGCGCCATGCCGAACCCGCTGTCATCCCTCATGCGCCACGACGGAACGTAGGTTGGACCGCGCGCGCCAGGACGGGCCGTTTGCCATCTCGCCCTCACCACGACGGGCCGTTCGCCGCGTACGGCGCGCAGGGGACGGGGTGGGGGGTGTCCGCCCGCAGCGGCCGGCGTCCGTTACCGAGTACAGCCGTAGCAACAGCATCCGCCGGACCGAGGACGGATACCCCCCCCCCCCCCCCCCCCCCCCCCCCCCCAACCCCCCCCCCCCCCCCCCCCCCCCCCCCCCCCCCCCCCCCCCCCCCCCCCCCCCCGC